>NZ_JAUBRK010000054.1:0-54155 GCF_036701825.1 Microcoleus sp. MOSTC5
TCAAAATTCACAAGTTAACCTCTCCATCTCTCTGCGATCAACCATCTGATCAACCATTTTTTCCCCTCAGCATTAGCTGGGTCAATTTGTGCTTAGTCTAAACTCCAATTTGAGGAATCAAACCCTTTTATCGAGGAGCAAAAGTCACAGTCATTGGCGCAATTAGTCTGACGAAAGTCCTGGCAGTAATGACCCTGAATGACTCAATGGACAGTTCAGCCTTTACTGTATTTATTGAGAAGTTTTTATGCCCTCAATTGTGGCCCGGAGCGGTAGTAGTAATGGATAACTTACCCGCCCATAAACTCAGCTCAATCGAGTCAATGATTGAAAGCGTAGGTGCAAGGGTTATTTGTTTATCCCCTTACTCTCCAGATTTTAATCCGATTGAAATGTGGTGGTCGCAGCTTAAATCTTTTTTGCGATTTTTTTCTCCCAAAACCCCAGAGATGATTGATAGGATCATAGCAGTTGCCTTGAGTTTGATGAATCCTCACCATTTAAAACATTGGTTCACTCATTGCTGCTACTGTACCTCATAGCATCGGAAAGTGCTGTAAATTTAGGACAGTGGCACCAGCCGCTTAAATCAATGGTTCAATCACCGTCAACTTATGAGCTGGTATATTATCCATAACAACCACTGCACCTTTCCCTAAGTTTGGCACTAAACATTGTTCTACAAAAACTGCAAATGCCTGACTATCCATCGACCCATTCAGCGTCATTAATCCTACTACTTTTTTTAAGTTTATTGCTCCAATAACTGTTACTTTTGCACCCCGATAAAATGGTTTTAAATCATAGACTCTACTACCATCTCTAGAACGTGTGCGGGTTCGTGTCAACCCCAATAAAACGCCTATTTCATCCAAAAAAACGAGGTTGTCAGGGTGAATATTTTTCACTTTCTCCCAATATTCACCCCTGAGAATTTGCACTCTTTCAGTAGCCGACTGACTACTGCGTACGGTCTTTTTTTTCGCGTCAAATTTTGTTTTTGTAGTTCACGACACATCATGCTAAAGCTGACAGCTTCGTTGTAGGTCAAACGCCAATATTCACTTGGGTTCTGACAGCGTGCTATCCGGATATTTTTCTACCATCTGGGTCAATTCATTCCGGCGCGAGTTTAACACACTTTTGAGGCTTCCACCCTGTTTTCTGGGTTGAACGCGACCAGTCGTTTGTTTTTGTTTTAAATTTTTTTTAACAAACCCTTTACTCACATCAAATCTGGCGGCTACTTTCCTAATTGATGTATCACCTTGTTCATAGATTTTAACTATTTGATCGCGCAACTCGATCTAATAAGGTTTCATTTTTTTCGCTTATGTACTAAATACAGTGTATCATATATACATGGAATCGGCTGTCTCACCCTATTCTCCTGACTTTAATCCGATCGAATTATGGTGGTCACAACTCAAAGCTTTTTTACGTAAGTTTTCGCCCACTACTACCAAGATGGTAGATATTTTACTAGCTACGGCACGCTTATTTGGTTAATCCACAGCACTTTAAAAACTGGTTTACAAGCTGCTGCTACTGTACTTCATACACCTGGAATCCGCTGATCGGGTCGCGCTTGACTAAACGAATCGCACCAGCGACAATATTTTAGCAAAAGTGCTGGAATTGAACATAGAACTGGCAGAAAAAGAAAAACGGGGAGAACCGGTAGTTGGGCTTTGTGTCCCAACTGACTAAAAATACTAATCGCTGTTATCATAAGTTTTGTAAATCTGCGTATAGTCACATAGATTGTTGATAGAGATCACAAACACTCTAGTCTAAAAACAGAGATACTAGGGGAAGCGTTGAGTTTTGAGTAAAAGATTTCAAAATTCAAAATTAAACACTCAAAACTGCTTTCGACCTTCCGCATAAGTGCATTCTGCTTTTATTCGCTCAATTACTCCTGATTTGTTTGGGAGGAACTTCCAATGTTATTATTAACCCACAATAAGTCAAAAAATAGCAAGGTACAACAAAAGCACTATGCTCAAAAACATTTGTTACAAACTTCAACTATTAATATAACTGGGCTAAAGGCAGAATGCAACCATTTGCGAATCGGCCAAAAAATTAGCTATGGCTATGCTTTAGCTATCAGCATAGCGATTTTGGGAACTGGTGCGGGACTGAGATTGGGAGACTACTTTCGCAAGCAAGCTTTAGTTCAGGTAAATGTTGCTCAACAGCAGCAGCAACTGCTGCAAAATTTGCAAAATACCGTATTTGAAGCCCGATCGCACGCGGCGAGATTGCCAGTCGTTTTGGGAAACACTGTGGCGCTGAAATACGAAAAAGATCGGTTTTTTGGGCAAATCAATCAGGCAAAAATCCTGATTTCAGAAAGTGAATCTTTTGCACGAGAACATCCCAAGAGACTAGCAACACAAGAGGCAGCATTGCAGGCTCTCTTGCAGAAATCTGCCCTCGTCATTGATTACTACGGTCAGCTAATTAAATTGCAGTTAAAAGAAGCGGAAGCTGGGAATTTGCCGCCCAACAGCATCGAGTCCGCACAGCTACAAATGTTGAGGACTAGCAGCGGTCAAGAGGCGATCGTACTAGATAACCTTGCTCAGAGTTTAACCAAGCTAATTTTTACTCTAGAAATTCACAAGCAGCAAGGAACTAAAGCATTAGAAGAAGCTGAAGGTTTGCGCAACCGAATTATTCTCGGGAGTATGCTAATTTCAGCGCTCATCGCCGTTGCGCTGGCGGACAAAACCAGCCGCGCGATCGCTCAACCCCTCGAAACCGTTACTGATGTCGCTCAGCAAGTTGCTCGCGAATCGAATTTTAACCTGCAAGTACCAGTCACAACCCAAGACGAAATCGGAGTTTTAGCAGCCTCTTTCAATCAATTGATTCAGCGAGTTAGCGAGTATACAAAAGAACTCAAACAAACTCAATCCCAATTAATTCAGACCGAAAAAATGTCGTCTCTCGGCCAAATGGTTGCAGGGATAGCCCACGAAATCAACAATCCCGTCAACTTCATCGGCGGCAACATTGATTATGCCAACCAATACATCGAAGATTTGGCAGGTTTGGTAACTCTCTATCAACAATCCTATCCAAACCCACCAGATGCCATTCTAGAGCGCATCGAAGACATTGAACTCGAATTTCTCAGAGAAGATTTACCAAAAACCCTCTCTTCGATCAAAATGGGAGCCGATCGCATTCGCGAAATTGTCCTATCCATGCGCAACTTTTCGCGATCGGACGACGGAAAAATGAAATCAGCCGACATTCACGAAGGAATTGATAGCACCCTCGTAATTCTCAATCATCGGCTCAAACAAGGTATCCAAGTTATTAAACAATACGGCAAGTTGCCTGCGCTTGAGTGCTATCCAGCCCAACTAAATCAAGTATTTATGAACGTGATCGGCAATGCAATAGATGCGTTGGAGGAGGTGAAAAAGGGAGACAAAGGGTATTCGCCAACCATTTGGATTAGCACGGAAGTTACTGCAGACAATACTGTCACCGTCAAGATTCGGGATAACGGGCCCGGAATTGCGTCCGCCAGCGCCCAACAGATATTTGACCCATTTTTTACTACAAAGTCGATCGGCAAAGGCACTGGATTGGGATTGGCTATTTCCTGTCAAATCGTTGCCAAGCATCAAGGCAAAATTGAGGTAAATTCTCAAATAGGACAGGGCACTGAATTTGTGATTACTTTGCCAGTTGCTGCTTAATATCACGCGGGGCGATCGGGATGAAAATAAAAAATCGGTTCCCACCGTCGCCCAATTTCCAAAACCAGACGACTTGCTCAACCAATTGCAGGCCCGACGTAAAAAGTCCGGGGCGAACTTGGCAGATATAGAGGCGCTTTTGGACATACTAGAAAACCATTAGCGCGAAAATTGAGCGAAAAACAGAACTATTGGTGACAATAAGTCTGAAACCGTTGAATCATATCGTTTTCGGTATCATGTCGCTCGTGCAACCGGAAACGATATCAACATTCAACACTCAACAATCATTCCGGTGCAACCAGAATTGATATCACAAATGATGGAATTTCATGGGGGCGGAGGGACTTGAACCCACACGACCGTTTCGGGTCAACGGATTTTAAGTCCGTAGCGTCTACCATTCCGCCACGCCCCCCTTTGGTCAAGTTGCTGTGGTTTTGAGCCATTAACAACAACAGCCTTTTATTCTACAGCCAAAACCCCAATTTACGCAACCCCTAATCAAAAAATTCCCAAAAGTCGCGCTGAATCTCCCCAAGCGGTACAATAGTTAACCAGCTAGCGGAGCGTGTCAACCGACTTACCCGTGTTATTATTCCCCTAAAGCAAATCTATGTATATTACCTTACTGCTTTACGCCGTCTTGGCAGGAACCTACTTCCTGGTAGTACCCGCAGCCACCTACGCTTACCTAAACAGTCGCTGGTACGTCGCTACCTCTTTTGAGCGCGGCTTCATGTACTTCTTGATGTTCTTCTTCTTCCCAGGTATGTTTCTCCTAGCTCCCTTTTTGAATTTTCGGCCCAAACGGCGGCAGATAGAAGCCTAAATGCGACGTATTGACGTAATTGGAATCAGTCTCGGCTTTTTTGTAGCAGGTGGGTTTGTCTACTTGCTACTGCAATTTGCCGGACTCGACAGTATGAATGCAGGGATTTGGAGTCAGTTGTTTTTGGTCGCCGGCTTGATTGGCTGGCTGGTGACTTATTTATTTCGAGCACTGACTCAAAATATGACCTACAGTCAGCAACTGCAAGAGTACAAAGAAGCTGTTTTGCAGAAGCGGCTCGATGAACTCACTCCTGAAGAATTAGCCAAACTTCAAGCCGAAATAGAGCAGGAAAAAGATAATTAGTCAATAGTCCTTAGCCCTCAGTCATTAGTTATTAAGTAGCTGGGTACAAATAAACATTAGATGGGGATGGAGGGTTTTGCACTTGATAACTCTTTTGTATCATAGCTCCTGGCTCAAACCCACCCTACAAGATACGATTGTTTTTTGCGATGGCCTACTCAGTCATTAGTAATAAACTCTCTCACTAATGACTGGGGACTGATTTGATGGCTGATATCGCGTCCGGTAAAATAACCGTTATCACGTTTGTAGTGAGGACTGAAGTCCTCGGACTTTTATGAGGACTGAAGCCTTCACTACAAACGAATTAGATTGCGGTCGATCGAGCGGACATCATATGATGACTGATGACCAATGACTGATGACTAATAACTAATGACTATTTCTAATTGTTTTGAAACGTTGCGCAAGAACCATCAATGTGCATTGATTCCTTTTATTACTGCTGGCGACCCAGACTTGGAGACAACGGCTAAAGCACTGCAAATTTTGGATGATAACGGTGCAGATGCGATCGAGCTTGGCGTTCCCTATTCTGACCCGCTAGCTGACGGGCCAGTGATTCAAGCCGCCGCTACTAGGGCCCTGCAGCGGGGAACGACGTTAGATGCGGTGCTGGAAATGGTAGCGAAAGTTAGTCCAAATTTGCGATCGCCGATCATTCTCTTCACATACTACAACCCGATTTTGTACCGAGGTATAGAAACCTTTTTGCAGCAAATCAAAAGTGCCGGAGTTCAGGGATTGGTTGTACCAGACTTGCCCTTAGAAGAAGCCGACAGTCTCATCCAACCTGCCAACAAATTAGGGATTGAACTAACATTATTAGTTGCTCCGACAAGTCCCAAAAGTCGCATAGAAGCGATCGCTCGGGAGTCTCAAGGATTTATTTACTTGGTCAGCGTCACGGGGGTTACGGGAGTGCGCGAAGGCTTAGAAACACGAGCAAAAGAGTTGCTGCAAGAACTCCGCAGCATCACCGACAAACCCATCGGCGTGGGGTTTGGTATATCGAAACCCGAACACGCTCGCCAAGTCAAAGAATGGGGTGCAGACGCTGCAATTGTTGGCAGTGCTTTTGTCAAACGCTTGGCTGAAGGCACTCCAGAACAGGGTTTAGAGGCGATAGGCGAATTCTGCAAGAGTTTAAAAACAGCCATTCAAAATGTTTAGCAACTGTGCACATACTTTCAGCCATTAGACAGATGTGTGCGATCGAGATGTGTCGCGACAATTGCGATTAAAGACCTTGTTGTACTTGAGATCATACATCCACTGCCTTCTGGTTCCTGACCGGAAGGTTTTTTTTGAGCTTAAAATGCCAAACATCTCAAGGTAGTGCGCGCACAGAAAACCAAACGCGCAGCCAAGTAAGGAAATGGAATGGCATTGCCTTTCATCCTGTCAACTTAAGGCAAAATGTAGTGCCAGAATGCTGTTTGACGATTAGGCACAGATCGCCCGAGCGCCCCATCCTTAAGGGTAGAACAGTCCACTCTCTCACAGTCGCCTTTCTTAAGGGGGATGCGAGGCGGAGCTTGCCTCGCGTTAAAGCGAGATTTATCAAAGTTTCCAGGCGATTGTTGATACAAATAGACACAATGCCTTCTCCGGCGCGGGGAACTGCGACTTTTAATAATTGGTATCAGATTGACAATGGTCGATTGCTTCCTTGTTCCTTCTTGTTTCTTGTTCCTTCTGCTATAACTTGAGGAATGTAACTTGGGATAGATGAAAAGCTCGGGTTTCTATTCCTATACTTAAAAAAGTGTTTAAGTGGCTAATTTTGTAATGCTAGCCATGTACAAAGCCACCAGGCCTTTGAGCATATCACAATAGAAAGGAGCATTTTTATGAAGACACTAACTGCATTTCTGAAAAAAATTCGAGCTGTACAAATTTTAACAGTGTTTCTGGCTGGCATTTTAGTATTAGTGAGCACGGCTTGCAGCCGCCCTGATGTGACGGCCGGAAAAACTGATGTGACGGCCGGAAAAACTGATGTGATGGCCGCAAAAACTGCCGACAAAGTTAGAGAAGAAGTGCCTTCAGGGGCTATAACTTCCGAATACAAAGGCGGCATGAACGACTACCCCGATGTCGATCCCAGAAACGACAAGATGACAACAACAGAAGCAAAAGCTCAGCTTCTCAAAGAGCAAGCGCAGCACCGCATCGATACCAAATCTAGCAACAATGTAGGCGAAAACGTGCGACGGGTAGGGGACGACGCGCCTGACAAACTCAACCAAGTTGGTGAAAAGGTCAAGGACGATGCTCGCACGGCTCAGCAGAAAGCTGATAACTTTGGTGACAAAACCAAACAAGGCTTTGCTAATCTTAAAGAAAACACTCGCGAAGGCTTGAAGGGAGCAAAAGATATTGTTAAAGAAGCTACCCAGGGAGCAAAAGAAAGAGCAGCAGAGGGTACTGAGTCTCTGAGATATAACACCAGCGGCGGCCAAGAAAATATCAATGATGCAGCACGAGATGCAAGATAGAACGCTGAAGATGCCTCGGACAATATTTCCTAGAAAGTGAATCGGGATATTGACAGAACTCAACGAGTGGCAGACGCGATCGACTAATCTCAAATAACGCTGCTTCCTTCTCTGGAAGCTAGATTCCGACAGGGGTTTTAATCCCTGTCGGAATCTAAGTATATTCCTCTGAAGACGACTGCATATTACTGCATATTACTATTTGATTTCGGTTTTAACCCCTGCGAGGGCTATTAGCCCGGAAGTAGAGTGCAGGACGGGTTTCAGCAGAATAAAACAGTCTTGTCTTTTTCTAGGCGGGACTGAAGTGCTACTCATTTCACGACAATTTTTTTATTATTTGTATAGACTTTATTTTAAATTTTTAAGCTAAAAATTTTTCCATATCGTAGCGGAAATTTGGGTCGATCTATCTCTATTAAATTCAATTAATTACAGGTTGTATTTTTAGAGAAACCATACTTCCGTGTTTATACGGTCTTTCGCGTTTATTTAACCGCATTTGAGATTAGCAGCAGAAACTTATACGTAAGTAAAAGCCTCCAACCCCGCTCCCCAATGTATAAAATATTGTTCATTAACAGATAATTATAATTTTAGAGCTGACGCTCAAAAATTATGGTGTTTATGCCCTAATATAGATACATTAAGTTTTGTCAAGCTAATGTCGGAGTTGAGGTCAGCCGATATGGACGGAACAGTAGATGTAGTAGATTTGACTGCGCTAATGCCTGGATCTAAACCGATCGCGCAATCGTACACCAATTCTGGAAGGGCTGTCCGGGGCGCGCGCCATCTTGACCGGCAACCCGGCTGTAGCAAACTCTTGCAGTTTCGCAACCGGCGGGCGACGGTCAAAAATCTCGATATTCCCCGCACAATTGCTGCGCGCAGTATAAAATCCTACGCCCGCAGTTACGTCTTTGTCGCGGAAATTTTTGGCGGCGCGGTATTCCGAGAAGACGATCGAGTAAAGCAGCCGCCGTTAATTGCATCCCTCGAAATAGTCCTCAAGCGAACAGACATTCTCAACGAACTCGAACGAAGCCCAGTTATTTACAAATATATGAAACCTCCCAATATGGGAATTAATCTTGACTGTTACCGACCCGATTTAGGAGGATCAAATTGAGCAAAAAGAGGCGACGGATTCGGGATATATTCGATCGCTCCGAAGCCGCGAGACAGGAAAAATGGATGCAAACCTTATCTTGAGAATTGTGTTTAAATGCTAGTAACAATGATGCACGAGTTTTATGATGCGCTGGCAGATTTGGCAATCTATGCAGATGTCACACCGGCGGAGCGCCAACAAATCCTTAAGCGCGTTGGGGCTAGTCAGAAAAAACTCAAAGAATTCGCGCACCATACCCCGCTCAATTACCAGCACAAGTTCGATCTGGTTGAGGCAGAATTGCTCCGCGTTTTGGGCCAGACAGCAGAAGCAATGGAACTGTACGATCGAGCTATTACCGGAGCTAAAGCTAACGAATATCTGAATGAAGAAGCTCTTGCCTGCGAACTAGCTGCTAAGTTTTACCTGTCATTGGAAAGAGAAAAATTTGCGCGAGTTTACATGATAGATGCCTATGATTGCTATGTCCGCTGGGGAGAGAAAGCCAAAGTTGACGACTTAGAAAAACGCTATCCTCAATTGTTAAAACCTATTTTAGAACTCGCAAAACTCTCTGCAAATCCATTAGCAAATTTTCCAACACCTGCTGGGCAAAATCAATCGCTTCATCCATCCATTCATCCGTCTGTTTCGGCTAGCGTCTCAGATTTTGGAAATTTTTCAAGTCTGCTAAAAGCTTGTCAAGCCCTCTCTAGTGAAATTCAGCTCGATCGACTGATTGCCAAACTGATGCAACTGGCGATGACAAATACAGGATCGGACAAAGCAGTCCTGATTTTGCCAAACGGCAATCAATGGGAAATCGCTGCTACAAGCGCGATCGACAATTATGGAGTCGATCGGGCGATCGACTTATCATCCGCAACAGTCGATGAAAACAGCGAGATCTTGCCCCTCAAAATTGTTGACTGCGTTAAAAACTTGTTAAAACCTGTGATTGTGCGGGACATCGCTCAAAAATGTGATTGGGATTCCGACTCATACATCCTCAAATACGAACCGCAGAGCGCGTTGTGTTGGCCGATTCTCGATCGAGGCAACTTAGTCGGCATTTTGTATCTGGAAAATCGGTTAACCGCAGGAGTTTTTACCCGCGATCGCCTGCAACTTCTCAATCTCCTGTGTTCCCAGGCAGCCATCTGTTTGCAAAATGCTCTGCTTTATAAAAAATATCAGGATTACAACCAACAATTAGAGCGATCGCTAGCAAAATTCACCCGAACCGAAGCTCAGCTTGCCGATCAAAAACAAATGCTCCAAGCGATTATTGATGTCGCTCCGATTTGGATTTGGATGGTTAATCTCAGCGGTAAAGTACAGTTTTTGAACGAGACATTTTCTCAAAATATGGGCGTGCCTGTGAGCGCTTTCCTAGCTGTCGATCATTACAAAGATCTAATGGGGGAGGATGCAGCGGGCTGTATGGTTTCAGATGCCGCCTGCCTTGCTCAAGATTTGCCGCATTACTCCAGCGAAACTTTCAAATTTGTTGACGGCAAACTACACTACTTAGAAATCACGAAAGTGCAGCTAAAAAATTGCCAGGGTGAGACGATCGGGATTATTGGTTTAGGTGTTGATGCGACCGATCGCAAGCGAGCAGCGGAACTTTTGCAAGAGCAAAACCAACAGCTCGAAGAAACTTTAAAAGATTTACAGCAAGCGCAACTGCAACTCGTTCAAAATGAAAAAATGTCTGCTTTAGGCAATTTAGTCGCCGGAGTCGCCCACGAAATTAACAATCCGATTGGGTTTATTTCTGGCAATTTAAATGAAGCTAAAAGGAGTTTAGAAGATGTGATAGAACACTTAAAATTGTATCGCTCCGCTGCACCGAAATCGGAAATGGCAGACCACGCCGAAGAGATAGACCTCGATTATCTTTTGGAAGATTTACCGAAGATGATTGATTCAATGCAAGTCGGGTGCGATCGCATTTGCAGCATCAGCACCAGTTTGCGTACCTTCTCCCGAGGCGACAAAGACTACAAAGTTCCTTTTAATATTCACGAAGGCATTAATAGCGCTATTTTAATTTTAAAACACCGCCTCAAAGCAAACGAATACCGTCCGCAGATTGAAGTGATGACTAAATACGGCAATCTTCCTAAAATCGAATGTTTTCCCGGTCAATTAAATCAAGTTTTCATGAACCTGCTTGCCAATGCGATCGATGCCTTAGAAGAGTCAAATTTAGGACGCAGTTTTACTGAAATTGCCGCCAATCCCAACCGCATCACAATTTGCACTGATGTAATGGGCGAAGCGCACATTAAAATTAAAATTGCTGATAACGGCACCGGGATGAAAGAGGAAGTGAAACAGCAGATATTCGACCATTTGTTCACGACGAAAGGTGTCGGCAAAGGAACTGGATTGGGGTTGGCAATTGTCCACCAAATTGCGGTAGAAAAGCATGGCGGAAGTATCGAGGTGAATGCGGATCTAGGAATTGGCACTGAGTTTGCGATCGTTTTGCCTGTCAAAGGATAAATTTTAATTAAAATTAAATCAGGACTTAGGCACAGACACTATCTGTAGGGTGCGAAGCACAGCTTACCTCCACAAATAGTGTAAAAATTGCTCTCTTGCGCAAGTCCTATAAATGTTTCTTTGTGGGCGAGTGCGGGTATTAGTCCTGCACGCATACTGACTGATGAAAACGGGTTTCTTCGTATATTTCTCGTTACTAGACGCAAAAATTCGTATAAACTGGGAATCAGCGCCCATACGGGAACCCTGAAAGTCTCCGAAGTGTTGTTATAGTTAAACTTAAAGGCTTTTTGGGCGATCGCGCGATACTAAGTAGGTTATTACTCACATCTTGCACCATTCTCAATAATCCTTTTAGGGCGCGCAGGATGCCCACCCCACCAGAAAATTGAATTTTTGTGGAACAGGTCGGAAAGCCTGTTCTTGAGAATCGTGCAACATAGGAGTTATTACAAATAAAAATTACATAGGGACAGGGCGGGTTTATAAATATTGTGGATATGTGAATCAAAAATTGTTGGTAAAACCCGCCCCTACAAATCTTGCGGTTAATTTACCCAACACAATCTAATTTAATCACTCGGTAAACTCAATTTTAATACCTGTCCAACTGATACCTCGTGCTTGTGCGTCGCTACTACCACCGCACCTTCTAATCGGGGATCGTAACATCCAACCCAAGCCGCAGGATGGCATTCGTGCACTAAATACCCGTACAGCCAAATTGCTCCTCTACCTTCAATGACAATTCCTTGACTGAATTGAACATTTTGAGGAAGTTTCAAACCTTGTAAATCATCGGGTGTGATAATACCGTCTTGAGTTGTAATCCGCAAGCGCAAATGTTGGTAAGCTAAACCGTCTTGAGTTTGATTGGGGATTATTTTTAATTCAATAGGGTTCATTGGATGCAAAAAAGTTAAATGCTGCGATAAAATCATATACCTTTTAGGGCAAATTGGGAATCCGATCGCCCACTTTCAATCCCAATTGGGCCGCCCTTCCGCCTTTGAGTTCAATAACTCCGTCAACGGGAACATCCGGGCCGTAGTTGGGGCAGGTTTCGGTCAAACACGGCGGTACGTTAGGAATTATCGCCTGCACTACGCCTTCCCGCAGAAAAACCATATCGAGTTCAATCAACACGTTTTTCATCCAAAAACGCACGTTTCGCGCGGGTTCGATCGGGAAAAACATTCCCCTGTCGTCCGGCAATTCTGTCCGAAACATTAAACCTGTCGCTTGTTCTTGGGGAGTTTGCGCCACTTCCAGTCCGATCGCGCGATCGGCTACGATTGTGTTAACAGAAATTGGCAAAAGCTGACCCCTATCTATTCCGCCAAACAGCGAAATAAAGTTTGATTCAGTCAGATTATAGCTTCCCGAAACAACTCCTAAATAATTACCTGAGTTTTTATCTTTCATAACAGTTTGGTTCTCGGAAACAGCAAGCTCCAAATCGCTAAACTTCATGCCTTCTGTCAAGACAATTTTATCATTGCCGTTGCCAAAATCTGTGATTATATCAGCTTCTGTAATAGTAGATGCGGCGGCGGTTCTTTCAATCACAAATAAATCATCGCCTGCGCCTCCTGTCAAGATATCCCCGCCTTCGCCGCCTGTTAGCAAATCGTTACCCCGATCGCCAAACATCCAATCGGAGTCTTGTCCTCCATAGATTGTATCGCTTCCCTGACCGCCAGACAGCGTATCAGCGCCTTCATTTCCTGCTAGCAAGTCATTTTCCCGATCGCCAAAAACTCGGTCGTTTCCCCCCAAACCTTGAACAGTATCATTACCCGCAAATCCTCTAATCGTGTCGTTGCTGAGAGTTCCCAGGAGAAAATCGAAGCCGAAAGTACCGTCGATGTTAACCATTTTGCGTTTAATAAGAGGAAACTTTGGCGATCGGCATCCGCCAACCAGTACCAAAAGCTCGATCGCTAATTTTCAAACCCGGGGCTGCTTGCCGCCGTTTAAACTCGGCTTGCCTGACTAATTTTACTACACGTTTAACCACCGCTTCATCGTGTCCTGCAGCGATAATTTGTTGGGCAGATTCGTGATGTTCAATCAACCGCTGTAAGATGTCATCTAAAACATCGTAATCCGGCAAAGAATCTTGGTCAATTTGTCCTGGTTTCAGTTCAGCACTAGGCGCTTTACTAATAATATTAACCGGAATAATTTCCTTTCCCAAATCTGCCTGATTTTTGATCTTCTCACTCCCATAATTCAGCCACCGACAAAGCGAATAAACGCGGGTTTTCGGGACATCAGAAATCACCGCCAATCCCCCATTCATATCGCCGTAGAGAGTGCAGTAACCCACCGCCATTTCCGACTTATTACCAGTCGAAAGCAGCAAATGTCCGAACTTATTAGAAATTGCCATCAACAGATTGCCTCGAATCCGCGATTGAATATTTTCCTCAGCAATCCCGAAAGTTGTATTCACAAACAAATTGGCGAGAGTGCGATCGTAAGTTTTCATCAAATCGCCGATCGGCAATAGTTCAATCGCGATGCCCAGATTTCGGGCTAATTCCAAAGCATCATTAACCGAATGATCCGAACTGTAAGGAGAAGGCATCAACACCCCTAGAACATTTTCGGGCCCGATCGCGCAACTGGCGATCGCCGCCACCAAAGCCGAATCTATCCCGCCGCTCAAACCGAGTACAACCTTAGAAAAACCGCACTTGCGGACATAATCTCGCACTCCCAAAACCAAAGCCGCCCAAATTTCTGCATCTCCCTCGGCAGGATAAAAACTCAACTGCGCCGCCTCAATTCCTGCTGCATTTTGCTGATTGCTGCCCACTAAATCTTGTTTAGCTGCGTCATATTCCAGCACCGCAAAATCCGTTTCAAAAGAAGCTAATACCTGAATCAAATCACCCTTTCGATTCACAGCAAAACTGCTGCCATCAAAAATAATATCGTCATTTCCCCCTATTTGATTAGCGTAAATAATCGGTATTCCGCAGCGGATGACGCTGTGCTGCAACATCGCCGATCGCACTCTTCGCTTCCCGGCACAGTAAGGCGATGCCGACAAATTCACTACTAAATCTACGCCCAATTTTGCCAAATCGGAAACAGGATCGCCCGCGTAACTGCGTTTACCCCAAAACTCTTCATTGTTCCATAAATCTTCACAAATTGTCACGCCGATTTTCAGCTCGCCAATAGTAAAGTAATTGCTGTTTTCTCCCGGTTCAAAATATCTGTCTTCATCAAATACATCATAAGTAGGCAACAAGCGTTTATGAAAAACTTGTTTGACGGCGCCATTTTGCAACAAAACAGCGCTGTTAAACAATGGTTTTCCGCCTAATTTAACACCATCAGCATTAGGTACGGCAGTGCCGACTATGACTGCCAACTCTGGCGGCAAAGCTTGCGCCAGTTGCTGCAACTGTGCACCTGCGGCTGCAATGAAACTCGGATCGATCAACAAATCGCGCGGCGGATAACCGATCAGGGAAAGTTCCGGTGTTAGCAATAAGTTTGCGCCCTCAACCTCCGCTTTTTTTGCCGCCTCCAGAATTAGGTTGGAGTTGCCAAAGATATCACCAATAGTAGGGTTGAGTTGTGCGATCGCAATTTTCATATTACCTGCATCACTACCATAAATATTGCTAACAGTCCGCCCGCGCGGACTCGATTTCCTATAGTCCTAGATTTGAATATAGGGAAACTTTACTCAGATTTGTAATGTTTCAATTCTTCGTCAATATAATAATTTACCAAATCCCGGTAAATATTTTCAACCACATCAGGATTCAAACCTGATTCTAAAGCCCACTCGCGCCGCTGCTGTAACATAGCATGAAAGCGATCGGGCGCTCTAACGCCAGCTTCACTTGTTTTGAACCTTGCTGCCGCGACGACGTATTTAAATCTCTTGCTCAAAGCGTCGATCACTTCTCGATCGATGATATCAATTTCCTCCCGAACTTCGTGAATATTAGCGCATTCATCAGGGTCTTTCATCGCCGACACTCCTTAATAGCTTCTATTCTAATGTTACTCAATCGATCCCCGAATGTCATCCAAGGAACAGCTAGATAAACACCAGCGGCTTATTTTTGAAAGGAGCAAAAGCGGCCGCATCAAAGCGGTACAAACTAGCAGGGCGGCCAGCCCCCCGCGAAACCTTAACACCGGTATCGCACAAAAAACCCAATTTTAACAATCGAGATCTAAAATTAGAATAATCAGAAAAACTTTCTCCCAAAATAGTTGTATACAATTGATACAAATCGCTCAAAGTAAAAAGCTCCGGCAAAACTTCAAAAGCTACCGGACTGTATTCAAGTTTGTTGCGCAGTCGCCGATATCCGTATTCGAGAATTTGATTGTGATCGAAAGCCAGCTTAGGAACTTGTTGCACGGGATACCAAGCAATGCCGCCGACGCGGTGGCCGACACCCGCCACTACACTCCCAGCAATTAACTCAGCTTCCTCAAAGCGAACCAAAGCAAAATAACTCACCGAAAGATAGCGATCGCCCCTGGTAATTTCCCGAGGATCGCGCCCCGGTTCTCCGAAAGTATACAATTGCTCCAGATACAGATTTTTCACCCGAATTTTCTCAGACAAAATCCGGTAAGCCGCATTTTCAAGAGACTCTCCGTCCCGCACCAAAGTACCGGGAAGACTCCAAGAATCAATAAACGGTTCGTCTTGCCGCATTACCAACAGCACCAACAAGCGGTTCTGCACGGCATCGACGGAAAAAATAACATTATCTACTCCTACTTTAAAGTCAGCTAATGAGCAACCTTCGCTCTTTTTTGTGCCTCGTGCCATGCGTACAAATGCTCCCTATTGATGTAATCTTCGATGGTCGGAGTCAAAGCTTCCCTGTCTCCTGTTTCCCGATAGGAGGTAGAAGAAACATTGGGAGCACTCAAAGATGCGATCGCCACCTCTGCACCCATCCGCCTCAACTGCCACAAATCTAATTGTTCTGACGGATAACCCGGTCGCGGTACTATCAGCAACTCCACTTGTTTTAACAATTCTTCAAATTTGTACCAGCGAGACAGTTGCCCCACCAAGTCCGAACCTATTACCAGCGTCAAATCTGCATCCGGCCACAGCAATCTTGCTTGTTCCACAGTTTCCACAGTCCTCGGACTGCTGAGTTCTGGATGCAAGCAAAGATTGTGTCTCGGCGAATTAATTTCTTGAATGATTAACAGCAGCATTGCCGATCGGTGTTCTAGAGAAGTTTGGTGCGACTTAAAAGGATTGTCCGACGCCCAAACTGCTACCCAATCAAAATTTTGGGAAAGCCAATTCAGGATAGTTTTGTGTCCCGCTGTAGGCGGATCGGCACTGGTTCCAAAAAGAGCAATCTTCTGCATAGGTAATTGGTAATGGGGAATTGTTGACTGTTGACTGTTGACTGTTGACTGTTGACTGCTGACTGCTGACTGCTGACTACTGACTTCAATCTAAAATCTAAAATCTAAAATCTAAAATCGATTGACTCTTTTTCGTTTTTTGAGTGAGACTCTGCAAATCTGTAGAAATTTCCACCGGCGGCGAAATCGGGTTGTCAAGTTGCCGAGTTTCGGCTCGAAGACTGGCGACAGAAGCAGCAGTTCGTTTGGCTATCTCCTCCAAACTTTCCTGGTTCTGCACTCGTTTCCCATCCTTGACAACCAACTCCATTAATGGTAAGTGAGAATCGCAATTGTGAATAAATTCCCCGGACAATCCCAAACAATCTCCGAGAATTTGCCCATTTTCAATATGTCTAAAAATTTGCTTTCTTCCTGGATATGTTACCTTGCCGCTTGCCTCTTTCATCACCGGAATTCCGTCAATTTCCACCAACTTATAAACACCGTTCACAGGCGAACCGCTCACCAACTTCGTTCCCAAACCGTAACCGTCAATGCAAGCGCCGCTACTTTTTAATTTAGCAATTTCTCGATCGTCCAAATCGCCGCTAGCAAAAATTGGAACGCCCGGAAGGATCGATCGAACTTCCCGAGACAGCACCGCCAAATCGCCCGAATCCAGCCGCACGCCTTCCAACTGCATTTCACCGCTATTTACTCGATCGGCCAACATCCGCGCCGCCGCCACAGTATCGTAAGTATCGATCAGCAGCGGTGCCCCCGGAAAACAGCGGTGAAAAGCTGCAAACGCCTCCTCTTCGCTACCTTCTAGAGCCGCCACAGCCATTACCAAAGCATGAGCCATAGTACCTACAGGTTTGCGGCCCAACTTCAAAGCAGCCAAAACATTAGAAGTTCCGTCGAACCCAGCAGCCAGAGCCGCCCTAGCCGCCCACACAGCAGCTTGAGGCCCAAAAGCCCTGCGCGTCCCGAATTCCAGCAACTTAGCATCCGGGCCCGCGACATCCCGCAGCCGTGCAGCCCGCGTCGCAATCAAAGTTTGATAATTTATGGCATTCAACAAATAAGTTTCCACCAACTGAGCCTGCCACAGAGGAGCCTCAATGCGCAGCAGCGGCTCGTTGGCAAACACCGCCGTCCCCTCCGGCACCGCCCAAACATCGCCCGTAAAGCGGGCTGTGGCGAGTAGAGTCCAAAATCGCTCCGGGGCACCTGCAAAAATGCCAGTGGACTGCAAAGCCTCTATTTGCGCCGGAGAAAACCGAAATTTCTCCAGATAGTCGATAACTTGAGCCAAGCCCATGGCGATCGCGTAGCCAAAACCCTCTGGCAGCCTGCGCGCGAACAACTCAAAACTCGCAGCCCGCCCGTCGAGTCCTTCCCCAACGTAACAGGCCGCCATCGTTAGCTGGTAGAGATCGGTTAAAAGGCTGTAATCTGCTGAGGAAACCGTCAGTTCTCGATCTTCTTGGATTTCTTCAAAATTTTTGAGGTGCAGGCTCTCAGTGGTAGTTTTCATAAGAAAAACCCCGAACAAATTTCTTTGTTTTAATTATAGTGACTAATACCATATCTTTTTGTAAATTTTTGATAAAGATTGCAGATATTTATCTGAATAATTCCTTGATTACGGCGCTGAGTATCATATTTTAGGTGGCTTGAGGCATGAATATTATGGTAGAATCCATAAAAACACCTGATTAAACAAACTCAGGAATTAACCACAAACACTCAAGCGTTCCAGGTTTTTTACGAAAATATCTGGTTGCAGCCCTCGAACAGAGTTAGAAAACCCGGTTTCTCACCGTTGGGAGTGCGATCGCCACTGCATGAGTTGAGCAAGGAAAAATCTACCAGCAAAAGGTCGATCGCCCAAAAATGCGTAATTCCTAAAACTTTCAGTTGGCTTCTATGTTGCAGACTAATAAGTAATTCAAATAAATATTGCTAAAGTAGTTCAAAGGCAAAAAATAAGAGTAATCTATAAAGTATCCCAAGCCACAGAAGAGAGGCGGATTTTATGAATCTTTATAAATCTGTTGTAAACGCAATGCGTTACGTTTCGGAAGGAGCCTCGCGGATATTTAGACGGAGCGATGACGATTATCCCAACAGTGGCGTTCAGCCTTTTGAAGGTACGCCATCTAAAGGCTCTAAACGGGAAAGATGAGCAGCCGATCGGGGATTTTATAGCGATGCAGGCAAAGGCATTCTGTTGAAGTGAGAAAAACCGATCGCCTCAAATAACTTTAACAAGAATGGCAATTTATGCCATCGCTTTTAAAATTCTTCAATTTGCCCCAGCTAAACTTTGTTTAGCTGGGGTTTTGCAACAAAGTGAGCAACGGCTAAAAATGCCCAATTCCAATACCCAATTTACAAAAACTGATTCAGAAAAAAGGCGATCGCAGCACTGCTGATCGGCACTGTCAAATTGTCAATTCCCCACTTAGAAACCGATTCTAAACTAGCAGCAACCAAAGCCACAACGGCAGACACCGCCAAAGTTTGCCAAATATTGCCTTGAACCGCCAGCAAAATCAAACTGCTAACAGCAAAACTCACCAAATACATAGTTGCAGAACCTTCCCAACTCTTCTGCATTCCCCAAACTCGATAAATATGTTTGCCGTATTTCTGACCGATGACAGCAGCCAATCCGTCGCCCCAAGTCATCACTAAAATGCCCAAAGCAGCGTATTCCTGACGTTCCAGCGGCCAAAACCAAGCTACGAGAACGCTGATACTAACAGCATAGAAAAAAGTCCCCATACTCTTCCGGTTGATACTGTTAAGACTGGGCAAAATCGGAACTTGGTAGGAAATTAAGGCGATCGCACCTGCTAAAATTCCCGCCGAAATCCCCACCCAACCGGGTATTTCCAGCCACCACGCCAGCAAAATCACGTTCCCAGTACCGATGTGCACCACCTTCCGCGATACCTCAGCATCGACAGAAGTAAAGCGATTTAAGCCCTCAGCTACCAGTAAAATCAAGCCCAGCCAGACTCCCACGAGGGAAATTTGCAGCCACACAGTCGGAACTTCAGCAAATATAGACACGATATTTAGGAAAAACTTATTTACATCAGGCACTGTTTACTACTTTAGTGGAAAGCGCGATCGCTCTGTTCGGTGTTGGCAGGATTTTCTACCGTCACTACGGTATAATTTACTCGCTCTCCTGTGCTCGGCTTTGGAGATAAAGTGAGTTAGTCTAATCAAATTAGTCGTTTGAAGTTTTGAGAGGCTCAGAGAATCTGATTACTATGCAGTATGTCTTAATTATTCATGAAGTAGAAAACTATGAAGCTTGGAAACAGGTATTTGATAATGCTGAAAGCATCCGAAAAGAAGCTGGCGAGCGCTCCTATCAAGTCTTGAAGTATCACAATGAACCAAACAAAATTGTTCATTTCTCCGCGTGGACATCAATCGCAGATGCTAGGGCGTTTTTTGAGTCGCCTAGACTGGTTAAAATTAGAGAGGAAGCGGGAGTTAAAGCTCCTGAGTTTATTTATCTAGACCAATTAGACTCAGGAGTATTGTAAAAGACCTATTTGTATAATGTAAGTTGTTCAAACTATGTGGTTAAGTTTTGAGTATGTACGACGGTAGCTACTACCAGCTAATGGCTGAGTACAATTGCTGGATGAATCAAAAAATATATTCTGTCTGCTCGGCAATTCCTGATGAACAGCGCAAACAGGATATGGGTGCCTTTTTTAAGTCTATTCATGGCACTTTGAATCACTTACTGTATGGTGACAAAGCATGGATGGGTCGTTTCACTCTTCAGCCATTTTCGGTAACTGTTATCGGTCAAGAACTGTATGCTGATTTTGATGTTTTGAGAGCGGAACGGGAGATAATGGATCGGCAAATTATAGAATGGTCTACAAACCTTAATTCTGACTGGTTGAGTCAACCGTTTGAGTACACAAGCAATGTAGATGGTAAATGCCGCGTGCTACCAACTTGGATTCTGGTGACACATATGTTCAATCATCAAACTCACCATAGAGGACAAATTACCACACTGCTCAAACAACTTGGCTACGACTCAGGCGTTACAGATATTCCGTGGCTACCCACTATATCATTCGGATAATTTCTGCTTGTAAAACGACACGCCAGAAAACTGGGCGGTTAAAACCTGCTCTACACTTGCCTCTGGTTCCAGCAGAGGGAGACTGAATAAAATCAATAATTTAAACCTGTTGAGGTGGATTTTGTCTGTATAAACGTGATTTTAACCGCCGACTCTTCAACTCTTGCCTTGCGGGTTTTCTATGTATAGGTGCGGTTTCAACCGCCGAATATTCTGTCGAAATCCTACGCTTTCACAACTCCCGTTTCAACAACTTTCGTACAGCCGCAAAAGCCCTTGGACGCAACTCGACGGGCAGCAGCGACAATCCCAAACCCGCCCACATTTTCGCCTCAGAAACTGACTTTCCAGATCGCACCATCAGGCGCCCTTTTGCAGTTTCACCAACCTCAATCAGCCGCAAACCCAGCGCTAATTGAGTTTCGGCAATCCTTTTGAGCCTGACTGTTTCCAACTTCTCGGAATCAAATTCGTAGCCGGTCAAATAGCGCAATTTATCACTCAAATACGGAATTGCCCGATCGACTCCTTGCTGTCCTGCATGAACTCGATACTCCATCAACAGCTCAGGCAAGTAATAGCATTTTTTGCCCGCAATCGCAAGTCTGACAAACAAATCGTTATCTTCGCAATTTTGCCAATTCGGCCGCAGAAATCCCACTTCTTCCAGTGCGCGGCGGCGAAACAAAGTTGCCCCTATTTGCAAACTTTGTCTCACAAAAACTGTGGAGAGCAAATCTTCAATAATTCCAGCCGACAACTCAGTGCGGCCCCACCGCTGCGAATTGAGTTTCGTCTGATTTTCGTCAATATAATTGTTAATGTCGATCACCCAGTGATCGGTACTGACAAAATCGATGCTGGGGTCTTTATCTAAAATAGCAGATGTGCGCTCTAGAAATTGCGCGCTCAGGCGATCGTCATCGTCAAACTTGATAAAATATTCGCCCCTTGCTGCCGCAAAGCCCGATCGCATATTATTACTCTTGCCGATATTCTGCGGGTGGCGAATGTAGCGAATCCCGCGATCGACAAATTCCGACATTAACAGCGGAGTGCTGTCAGTTGAGCCGTCATC
Organism: Microcoleus sp. MOSTC5; assembly: GCF_036701825.1. Classification (NCBI taxonomy): domain Bacteria; kingdom Bacillati; phylum Cyanobacteriota; class Cyanophyceae; order Oscillatoriales; family Microcoleaceae; genus Microcoleus; species Microcoleus sp. MOSTC5. Next base: position 21,561 of record NZ_JAUBRK010000054.1, read on the forward strand.
GCAGACAATTAATTCAAAATCTGTATAAGTTTGATCTAGCACGCTGGCGATCGCACAAGCCAGCAGATGCACTCGATTGCAAGTAGGAATGCAAACGCTAATTTTCGGCACTAACTTAGACCATTTTAGATTTTAGATTTTAGATTTTAGATTGCGGACAAATGAAGACAATCATTGATTTTATTGTATTTTTAATATCTCCTAGATAACTAAACCCTTCTCTCCTAGATAACTAAACCCTTCTTACTTCTTCCTTCTTACTTCTTACTTCCTCCTTCTTCCTTCTTCCTTCTTCCTTCTTCCTTCTTCCTTCTTCCTTCTCTCCACAGTTGATTTTAACTCAAACGAGCTGTACATTCAAGAATTAACTTTTGATTCACCAAAGCAAAGGGTTGAATTTCCAAAGCGCGGCGAAAAGCTTGAATAGCATTTATGTATTCTCCCAAGGCAGCGTAGCACAAACCCAGACCGTGCAGCGCTCCAAAATGAACCGGGTTCAGTTTGAGGACGGTTTCGCAGTCCTGGATCGACTTTATATAATTTCCTTGGGTATAGTGAAGTACGGCGCGCCGGTTCCAAGCTTCAGCAAAATCAGGTGCTTCGGAGATCAGTTGTGTCAGCAAATCCAAAGCTTGGGGAACATCGCCTGCATCTATCGAAAGTTGCGATCGCCTGAGAATTTGCATCCCATACTCACCCTTCTGGTTAAACCAAGTGCGCCAGAGTTCTGTAGTTGCCCGATCGCGCACGCTTTCATCGGGCTTTTTCAAGTCTTCGAGCAGCGCCTTGACAGATAATTCGTCCATAGGTGCGAGGATTGTTAAAAAGGTTTTATCAATCAATTTTATCGCGCAAGCGGCAACTTTATTTATCCCACATCCCATGAAGATTTTGATGCTTTCCTCGACTTTTCCCTATCCGCCAAGCCGCGGAGGAACTCAGGTAAGGACGTTTAATTTATTGCAATACTTGAGCCAGCGGCATGACGTAATTCTCGGCACTGTGCGATCGCCCGATGTCACCGACTCACAAATCGACGCATTGCGCCAGCAAGTTGCAGAATTGGCAGTTTTTCCCAACCCGCGATTACCCCCCCAACCCCCCCTTGTCAAAGGGGGGCTAACTCTGCACCAGGGGCTTGAGGAGGGCTTCTTTCCTCCCCCCCTTATTAAGGGGGGGACTGAGGGGGGGTTCTCTGAAATAATAGGAAAGTTCCAGAGATTCAGTAGATTTTTGCAGTCGGGAACACCTCCCAACGTACTCTCAAGCTACTCGCAAGCAATGCAGAATTGGGCAGACGAATTGGTAACAGCAGGCAAATGCGATGCTGTCACCTGCGAACACAGCGTTAACGAGATTTACGTGCGTCCAGAATGGCGGCAAAAAGTGCTGACAGTGGCAAACATTCACAGTTCCGTTTGGGGAACTTGCAGGGAAATGTTAGCAACCGGCACCTCCGAAAAACCCCTGCGCGAGCGACTGAATTTACCGCTACTCGCCCGCTACGAAAAACGCTACTGTTCCAAATTTTCCCGCCTTGTCGCGACAACATCCACAGACAGAGAGCAACTCCTAGAATTGCTTTCGCCTCCGGTTCGGGTGCGAGGAAAACAAGATTTTTTTGTACCTCCCATTGATGTAATTCCTAACGGCGTGGATTTAACTCAATTTCCGTATCGGTCGATCGATCCGGGAGGACACACCTTAATTTTTGCAGGCGCAATGAACAATTTGCCCAATATTGACGCGGCGAGGTTTCTGAGTTTGCAAATACTGCCGCCTTTGCAGCAGCGCTATCCCGATGCTACCCTCACCTTAGTAGGGGCTTCGCCAGTCCCGGAAGTGCTCGCCTTGGGGAAACTTCCGGGAATTCAAGTAGTAGGCCGGGTGCAAAGGGTGGCAGAATATTTGCATCAGGTTGCTGTTTGTGTGGTGCCGATGCGGATTGGTTTTGGAATTAAAAATAAAACTTTGGAGGCGATGGCGGCGGGAACCCCCGTGGTTGCTAGCGATCGAGGTTTGGAGGGTTTAGCCGTCGATGGCGGCCCACAACTGATAAGGGCCTTGCGGGCCAACAAAGTTCAGGAGTATGTTGAGGCGATTACGAGTTTGTTTGAAAATCAGCAGCTAAGACAGGATATCTCTGCCAGTGCGCGATCGCTGGTTGAAAGCCACTACACCTGGGATATCATAGGTCGGCAGTACGATCGGCTATTGCAATTTTAAACTCTAAATTCTAAAATCTAAATTCTAAAATGGGACGATGGAACACAAAATTAACCCCTCAAAAAATCGAGCCAAACCCCCAGAAAATAGCAAAGTTGCTCCTCCTCCGACAAGACGCCGCCGCCAAACCAGGCGCCCCAAAAATCTTAAAGAGTCCCAGATTCCAATACCTACTCCCCGAACTCGCGCCAGATATCCCTGGAAAAGACTGGTAGCTAATTTGACAGCCCTCAGCGTCTTGTGTGGCTGTGCAGCTTTGATGGGAGGCGGCGCTTGGCTGAGTTATCAGCTAATTGTCGATCCCAACGGTAACAAGTTGATCTCTCAGTTTGTGCCGGAATGGTCGCGTCTGCCTACAGGTAGCAGAGATTCCATCCAAACTCTCGATCAAATCAAAGCCAGCGTCCGCAAATTGGGATTCGTAACCGGAGAACCCCTCCCGCTTCCCGTCGCTCAATCCGGCGATAACTATATTTCCGATTTGCTATTGCCGGTGATGGTAGAAAGAACTGTTAAGGCTTCTACTGTTTGCAAAAATCCTTGCCGTCAAATTGTCGAACTTCGGGTGTACAAGCGGGTGCAGTTTGCCGATCGCAGTTCCGATAAAGAGCAGTATTTTCAGCTAGCAAGTTCTGTGAATGTAGAAGGCCCTGCGGAATCTTTTGTCATTGCTTCTTTAGCTGACTCTACATCTGACAATCAAGCCTCCAATCAGTCGTTACCCCTAACAGAACTGCGCCGCTTTGACGGAAAGCCCCCCGCCTCGGGCATTTGGTTTAATGTCAGCGGTAAACTAATGCGGGGCGACAAGAAAATTCCCTACGGACAAGTCGTTCGCTACAACCCCAGCCAAAATCATTTAATCTCGCTGTTGGATTGGGCGAGTGCGGCCGGACAACCGCCGAATTGGCAGCAAATTGTTAAGGGTTCAAATCCGCAGTTGGCGATCGACCAAACAGTTGGTTTAGAGCCGCAATTTACCCTTTATCAAATTGGCCCGCGCAAATTTTTGCCGAACCCAGTTCAGTTAACGGCGATTTCTTTAGAAGAGTTTGCCTTCAATGACGAGACTTACAAAAACGGGCTGCGACTTGCCAAAAGCGGGCTGTGGTCTCCAGCATTAAATGTCATGCGTGTGGCGAAGGGGAAAGCAGGCAAAAATTGGCCCGCTGTCGCGCAAGCTCAGCTAGAAACGATCGAATTTCACGCTAAAATTACTCGGGCTCAGGCGATCGCATCTTGGGCCAGTCCCGGTCAACAAGTTCTCGCAGAATTGATCGACGGCCGCTGGAGCGAAGCTTTGCAAGTATTTGAAGCCGATCCGAGCAACAGTCACGAAATTGCCACAACCCTCAAAAATGACGGCGGGCGGATCTGGAACCGCATAGACGCCGCCTTGAGAGTGAATGCCGCTGACGCCGATGTCAAGGCTTGGGGCGCCCTGATTGTAGCGTCTCAAGACGGAACTCGCGAGGCGATGAATTGGCTCGACCAGCAATCAGATACTGACAGCGAAACAAGAAGTCGAATTCGGAATTTGGTCAACAAACTTGAGGAAGCAGTTTCTCAGGCTGAAAATCTAGAAGACCACAAAAGTCAAATTATGGGTTCTGCCACTTTAATTAGCAGTGTCAATCCCGCTGAGTGGCTGGAACCAGAACCGAACAACGAGTTAAAATTGGCGGGAGAACAAGTTTGGTATCAGGTGCAAGTAGCGAGTTTTTACGACGGTAGCCGTTGGGTTAATTCGCCCTTTTCAGATGTAGAAGTGCGCTCTTTTCCTGCTACTCAAGTCAAGTGGCTCTGGGGGCGGCTGGGCTTGCAGGCTGACCCCAAGATTAAGATTGAGGTAGCGATGGCTAACGGTCAACAAAGAGTTGCTGTGGGAACGGTGAAAGCAGTGCAGATTCAAGACGGAAGTCTGCGCTTGCTGGCGGCGGTTGACAAGCGATCGTGATCTGGCAGAAAGCATTCGGCAGAGAAAACAGCCCCGAACCCACTCTCGACACCAAGAAACCGGGTTTTTTTACCGTTTCTGCCGATTGCAACAGAAGTATTTTCGTAAAAAAACCCGGTTTCCTGCCACCCATGCGTCCAAAACTAGAAAGAAGGAAAATGCTTTCTTCTCCGCCTCCCGCAACTCCGAAAGAGGCGCAATCTCAAAACTCTTCCCCTCCCTGTTATCGCTCTCGGACAACAATGCAGACAAAAATTTTGTTAATTTAATTAACACAACTTGCGCAAAAAAACCCCAGAGATGTCAAATCGCGCCCTTTTTAGAGAGTGCTGCAATCATCTGCCGTTTCACGGCTTTAGCCCAAAGCTCAAACTCCAAACTGTTGATATTGTTAATTTTCACTTCCTCAACAGGCTGAGGTTGGGCTTTTTTCTGTGCTGTAGTCTCCATTCTTTTTTCCTCGTCCAAAAATTGTTAATAGTCGATCGCAAACGATGAGCATCATATATCTATTTTATGAACAAATTCCTGCGATTAATTACACTAAAGGCAGAGAATTACACCATAAAATGCAGTAAATACATTGAGATAATGCAATTTCCGAATTTAATGTTAAAAAATCCTACAACCCTTGCTATATATAGGCTTTTCCTGACATTAAAATCTTACAATTTACATTGCCTGACACTATCAAAGCAATAGTTATGTTAGTAAACTTATTTTTCAATGGATGTATTGACATATACAGCAGATAATAATTTAAGTGAATTCACATAGTGCCGTAAAGCCGATCGCCCGCATCTCCCAGTCCCGGTACAATATAGCCGTGCTCGTCCAAACGCTCGTCAACAGCAGCCGTATAAATCTGCACGTCAGGGTGCTGTTCGTGAAAGTGCTTAAGTCCCTCCGGTGCCGCCAGCAAGCACAAAAATTTAATAGACTTGGGATTAACTTCTTTCAGCCTATCCACTGCCGCGACTGCTGAATTACCAGTAGCCAGCATCGGATCGACAATTAAAACATCTCGCTGTTCGATATCCTGTGGAACTTTGAAATAATATTCGATCGCCATCCGAGTTGTCGGATCGCGGTACAAACCAATATGTCCTACCCTCGCTGACGGAATCAGTTCTAAAATACTATCTAAAAGTCCCTGGCCGGCGCGCATAATCGAAATAATGACCATGTTCTTTTCCGCAGCCAGCATCGGTGCATTCATTTTGGCGATCGGCGTTTCTATTTCTTCGTATTTTAGCGGCAAATCTCGCGTCACTTCATAAGCTAGCAGCATCCCAATCTCTTTCAGCAGTTGGCGAAATTTCGCCGTGCTCGTTTGAGTTTGCCGCATTAGAGTTAACTTGTGCTGTATCAAAGGATGGTCTATGACAGTAACTTTAGCACTCATTTTTTTGAACAATTAATTTGCTTTATTCTAACTTATCAGTCATCGAACCCTTCTTGACGCAAAAAAACCCGGTTTATGGCCGCCCCTGCGTCCAGGACTACTTATATAAAACCCGTATAGAAAACACGAATACCGAGGGAATAAAATTCGCTTGTACACTTATCTTTTTTCCGCGCAGCGCGACACTAAGTATGCGAGGTTTGAAAATAAACAAATATCTCATTCTCTGGTTTCCTCTCCTTCCGGCCCTCTTCCTGGGAACGCATATCCAGGTCCAAAAGCCTCCCGACTGGTCTCGCTCGCTGTCTCGCGCTTCGTTCAAGTCTGTTAACACAGATCCGGAGTTTCCCACGGAAATCTTCCAGAACTTTTAGGAGCAGACATGAATCTTAGAAAGTATCAGCAGAAAACCTATTTTTTCGATAAATTCACTAATCGAAAAAACCTGAAGAGGAACTGCACATGAGGTCATAAGCTTGGCTTGACTGGCTTTTCATCTTTTCACATGAAGGCGGCTCAATCCAAGTTGAAAGAAGCTTATCTAAATTTAGCTTCAATTTTTTAGGGTGCTCCTAACACACAACTTAACTTATTAAGGAGAACATCCATGAAGTTTGTAAAACTATTGCTAGCTACGGCATTAATGACTGCTTCTATCAGCCCCGCCTTTGCTAATCCGGCAGTTCAAATTTTAGGTGCAAGCTACGGCGGTAGCGGTTGTCCAGATCGCTCCGCCAGCGTCAGCGTCAGCCCCGACGGTCAAGAACTCACCATCCTATTTGACAAGTTTGCAGCCCTGGGAAATGTCTCAACAGAAAGCCGGAAAAGCTGCAATCTGAGCATTCCCATCAAAGTACCCCAAGGCTACCAAATTTCTATCTACGATGCTGATTATCGCGGCTACGTGGCTCCTAAAACCACAGGCAACCTGCGAGCAGAATACTTTTTCGCTGGAGCCCGCGGCCCAGTTTTTAATCGGAATCTCAGCGGCGAAACTAACTACAATGTTCGAGATAGCTTAGCCACTGTAGCTAATGTTTGGTCTCGCTGCGGCGACAGTGTAAATATGCGAGTAAATGCTGCGATGACCGCCCGCGGTGCCGGTATGGCAACCGTTGACTCCTTCGATTTGGCTCATCGCGGTTTAGTTTATCACGTCAAATATCGCACTTGCCGCTAAGCAGCTTGTGGGGAGTGTAGTGTGAGGAATAGTTTTCAGGTTTGAATTTTGAATTTTGAGTTTTAAGTTGGAAGAGTGGATAATTTTCCCTCTTCCTTCTTCCTTTTTCCCTCTTCCCTCTTCCCTCTTCCCTCTTCCTTCTTCCTGACATCCGTTATAGAATCCGTTGCCGAACTTCCCTCTTCCCTCTTCCTTCTTCCCTCTTCCTTCTTCCTTCTTCCTTCTTCCCTCTTCCTTCTTCCCTCTTCCTTCTTCCTTCTTCCTTCTTCCCTCTTCCTTCTTCCTTTTTCCCTCTAAAACACAGTGCCGTCACTTTCAATCTGAATTGGCGGCACTCCACCAGCCCTCAATTCGGCCGCAATTTTCCGCCCCGCCGCCCAAGTTCCTCCTTGCAAAATCTTCACCAGCGGCAATTGATCCGCACTCAAATGCAGCTTTTCGCGAATAGCTGCGGCCAATTTATCTAAAAGATTGACAGTGAGCGATCGCCATTCTACTATAACTTCCGAACCCGGCAAGTAACTCTGCTCAAAAATAGCCGAATCTTTTGCCTGCAGCAGTCCGATATCCAAACACAAACCGCCGTTTCGGTACTCCGGCAATCCCGTTAACTCATCCAATCCAGTCACTTCTAAACCCATTTCTTGCAGCGGTTCCAACAGCGAATAAGTCAACCACTGCGATAGTTTGTGAAACGGCACGAATTCATCTCCCAGATTTTCTCCTGTTAAGGCTCGATGCTGCCAAACATCGCCTAAATTAACGCCACCAATTGCATATCTTCCCGGCCAAATTTCCCCAAAACCTGTCAAAACAGCGCTCAATACATCAGCAGCATTCACTGTTTTGGATACTGAAACCCGACTGTCGAGCAAGTATTTTGCCAAATTGCCGGGACGCGGGTTTTCGCTGCCAAATAATAATGGATGCTGGCAAATCGCCTTTCCCAAACGCTGCAATAATTCTAATCTGCCTGTTAAACCAACTAGCGGATTGTCTCGACTTACCTGAAATCCAGCAGCTAAGGTTTCTAGTTTTAATTGAGAAAGTCCGCGATAATCAGCTTGCCAAGGAAAATCGGGATTGCTGGAAAAAACACCTTGACAAAACATCCGCAAGCTGGCTATTGCTAAGCCTTCAGAACGGCGGTAAATCTGTCCGGTTTCAGGTTCGCAATACTGCCATTCTGCACCAGCACCGGCATCGAGCAAAACGCTGACAATTGCTAAATCAAATTTTATCTTAGCTTGGTCTATGAGCGAAAATTGTGCTAAAGCTGCATCCAATTCTGCGAGTCGCGACAGGTTGCCGGCTTCAAAATGCCGCCAGCGACTGTGAAAGGGAATGTTAAAATCGGGATACTGTTCCCGCGTTGTCTCAATTACATAATTTGCTGCTTTGTCGAGTTGGGATAAATCGACGTGGAAGTAGCGGAGTTTGTCAAGGCGGGCTAAATCAAAAAGCCGATCGCACTTTTGGCGAATAGCAGCCGGCGTTCTCAGATATTCTACAGTCTCAAGTTCAATATTGTGCAACTTCATGCAACCAAACACCGATAAACATCGTTTTCTTGAAAAAAGTCAAACTGACTGTAATCTAAAAGATTATCTAAAATCGCATTTTTATCGATTTTGATCAGCTTATATTCCCACTTCGACCCGCTGACTTCGCGTTTTATTTGATCGGAAACTATGACTGAATTTCTTTCTCTACCCGGAGTTACTATTTTACTTAAATCTTCCAGCCTGTCCGCTATGTTAATATCTTTTCCGTAAGTGCAAGACCTAAATATATATAAATTTCCCTTAGCCACTCCCACCGACAAGCCGCAAGGTATTTGATTGGCCTGAATAAAAAGTTTCCAATTCTCGCACAAACTTTCCATTGCCGCTAAGGCTGAGTGAGATTCTGGGAAAGTCAACAAATGCGAATCCCCAACAATACTCCGAATTGTACCGCCGTATTCTTCGCAAATTGTTTTTTCAAAAGTATCAAAGTTGGTGAGTAAATATTCAACGTCTTTGATAGAATTAGATTCTTGATAACCAATAAAACCTCTCAAATCTGCTTTAATTATTGCTTGATTTTTTATGATTCGCGTTTTGTAACTTTGGTCAACTTTGTAGACTTTTTCAGGTTCGCTCATCCCTTTCAAAGAAAACTCGTTGACAAAAGACGTTTGCACTTCTGCTTTGTTGAGCGCCAGCCATGCTGCTTGGGACAAATATATTTCATCTGGCGGAGTTACTGATTCTATGCGCGCTGTTAAATTCACCGTATCGCCAAAGATATCTTTATCTTGATGCAAGACATCTCCTAATGTAATCGACACGCGGATAGCCAATCGTTCGTCGTTCGCCTTGCTAGATTGCTGCGCTCTCAATTCTTGCTGCATTTCTATGGCTGCTACAGCCGCTGCTGTGACGCTGGGAAAAATTATCCAAAATGAATCACCTTCCCCTTTGATCACGCTGCCTTCATTTCTGGTGCTAATATCTGAAACAAAATTTTTATGCTCGTTTAACAAACTACTTAAGTCCGACTGAGATAATTTTTTGACTCTGACGGTATATCCGCAAATATCTGTTTTTACGATCACAGTAGAACGCAAATTAGCCATAACCTACCCTGACTGATCAAAAACCAGCAATAAATTTTATTTAGCAAAGACGCAATTGTTCGCGCCCGATCGATCGCGTCTTTGCCCTCTCAATCTCCTAAATCGCGTCCGATCGCTTCTGCAAGAATTGTAGCATCTGGCACAGGGTCTGGCGTGTAGTAGCCGGCGGCTTTTTTGGCGATGATTTCGACTTGTGCGTCTGCGGGAATCCAATCTTCAGGAATGGGGATGCGATGGACCACCTGAATTCCAGAATTGATAATCGCATTGTATTTCATGTCGCTCATAGAAACTAAACTGTCAATGCGAGAGATCCCCAACCAGTGCAGCACGTCTGGCATTAGTTCTTGAAACCGCATATCTTGAACTCCCGCCACGCATTCAGTGCGCGTAAAATAGGCATCAGCGCGATCGCCGCCTTGCTGCCGTTTTCTGGCATTGTACACCAAAAACTTAGTCACTTCCCCCAAAGCTCTCCCTTCCTTGCGGAAGTAAACTATTACCCCTGAACCGCCCGATTGTGCCGTTTGGATACAAATTTCAATCCCGTGTACCAAATAAGGGCGGCAAGTGCAGATATCCGAACTGAAGACATCTGAACCGTTGCATTCATCGTGTACCCTTACCGCCAACTGCTTGTCGGAGTCAGAAATATTCGCGACATCGCCAATGATATAAACCGTAGTTCCGCCAATTGGCGGCAAGAAAACGTGCAAGTCCGGCCGCGTCACTAAGTCCGAGAACATTCCGCCTGTTTGCTCGAACAAGACACGGCGAAGAACGCTTTCTTGGGCACCGATCCGCCTAGCAATTCCCGGCAAATACCATACCGGGTCGATCGCAATTTTAGTGACTGCTAAATTGCCGCCTGGTTTGACTATTTTGCCATCAATTTGCACCCGCCCCTTAGCAATAGCATCTTGCAACTCCGGCATATTAATGTGAGCTTTAGTGACAGCAATTGTCGGTCGAATATCGTATCCCTGCTGTAAAAATGAAGTATAAATTTCGCTGACCAAACCTCCAAAGGGATCGAGAGAAACAATCAAATTGCGATCGCCCCAACTCGGGTGTGGCCCGATGTGTGCCGCCGGAGATGTGTTGGTAAAATCGGGGCGGTGATCTGCTTGGAGTGCGCCGGAAGCAACTGCTAGCGCTCGATAAACAGAGTAGGAACCCGAATGAGTGCCGATCGCATTTCGGTGAGACGATTTGCTGAGGCTACCAATAACAGGTCCCCGTTTCACGGGATCGATTTCTCCCCAGTAAATGGGATGAGGTTTTGTGCCGGATCTGTCGGGATGGGATGTTAAAACTATATGCTTCGGTTTTGACACAGTTTTTTTTTTCTCTTGCTATGGATGCTGCTGTTGGTTGTAAGCCGAATCGCAATCTGAAACAGTGATTCATCATACCAACACTAAACACTTCCCTGGTTGAAACAATCGCGCTACACACACAACCCTTTCTCGGCGTAGGTTTCAGGATAACAGGAGGTTTTCGTCGGATTAGATATAAGTCCAGAGTTCAATATTTTCCAGTATAGCCAACACCAAAGACAGCACAACTGCCAAACGCCAATGTTAAATTTTTAACAAATACGAAAAAAAAAGATTTGAGATTCTGAGCCGCAGATGTGCAGTCAATCTCAAATCTCAAATCTCAAATCTCAAATCTCAAGTCGAATATTTGTGTTCAAAACGCCTTAATCCCGACTTTGAGGGTGACAGAATTCCATTAAAATTGCCTCGCCTTCGTCGCGCGAGTCCAATTCCTGCGCTACCCGCTTGAGATAGTTTTCCGACAGCAAGCGGCTGGAAATTTTGTGCGGTATGAACCACCGATGGCGCCACCGCAAACAAAGCGAAAAAGCCACCGCTTCGGGAACAGAATAAGTGGACTGTCGCCGAATTTCCAAACCAGCAACTTCTCCAGCTTTACTCAGAGTTTTGGGAGTGAATTGTATGATGTTGCGGGGGAAATAAGTGCTGTGCCACCGCCAGCCAAGCAGGCGCGCCGATTCGCAATCAGCGTTCGGTACAGCCACCCAAATATAACCGTTTGGTGCCAGCAACTGCCTCATGCAGTCGAGTGTTTGCGTAGGCGAAGGTGTTGCCATCAAAACATGAGAACAGGTGATAACATCGAACTTTTCGTCCGTACCATGTTGTGCGATATATTCTTCCAAAGTGCCTGTAAAAACATCGAGTCCGCTATCGCGGGCCGCCGCCGTAGCCGATACCCCAGGATCGACGCCTTTAACTTCAACTCCCAGCTTTTTAAAGACTTGCAGAAAAGATCCTCCGCCGCATCCTACATCCAACAACCGCTTGCCAACAGGGACAGGAATGTGCCGGTATTCGCCCCGCCACTTTGCTTCTTGAACTACTTGTTCCTCATCCTCAACGTGAGTGTTGTAGCACAGATAATCTGGCGGATAATATGGAATCAATTCCTCCCATGTAGGTTGGGGATTGAGAAATCCTAGCCCGCAATCTTCACAGCCGAAAAGCGACCATTTCAGCGGTTCTTTAGGAGCATCGGAAGTGCCAGCTTTGTTACGGAAACGGATATTTTGTGAATTGCAAACAGGGCAATTTGTCAGTTTTTGCATGGTTCTGTTTCACGATTTGTACAGTTGCTAAGGGCAGTGGAACGACCACAATTCATTACCATTAGCTGGGCTGGTAGAGTACACCCCTGTAAGCAGATCGAAAACTAGGTTTGGCAAATCAGTATTTGTAGATGCTGGGCTTGTTGGCGCTCGACCCCCGATCGATCGGCGCTGTACAATTTTATGTCTAAATGGTTAGACTGAGAAGGTAGCATTTGTTACCGAGAATGCAACCGACGCTCAACAGACAATGATGTTCGGTAGCATTTTTGCGGTAGCGCTAAATTCTTAGAAAAATACTAACTCACAAAATTAATGTTGCCAAGTACATCTAATTATTTGCTTAAAAATGGTCGCGTACCCGCGTCTCTTCTAGAGATGAAATCGAGCACCCAGTCAGCTTCTACTGTCGCAATAACGGGCAATGAGAACAATTTTTGTTTGGTGGATATGGAAATTGCAGGGGGTACGATCGCTCAAATTATTCCATCAGGTACAGATCATTTATTCCCAATTGCAGATATCCCAATTTTCGATTTGTGCAAGGGCTTAGTTTGGCCTTGTTTTGTGGATATGCACACCCATTTAGACAAAGGCCACATTTGGGAACGATCGCCCAATCCCGATGGAACTTTTGCCAGCGCGATCGAAGCAGCGTGCGCTGATGCTCAAAACAACTGGAATGCAGACGATGTTTATCGGCGGATGGAGTTCGGACTAAAGTGCAGCTACGCCCACGGAACCAACGCTATCCGAAGTCACATCGACAGCGCAGGGGAACAGGGAACCGTTAGTTTAGAAGTAGTTGAAGCGCTGCAAGCCGAATGGGGCGATCGGCTGATCTTGCAAGCAGTTTCCCTGGTTTCTCTCGACTATTTCCTGACACCAGCCGGCGAAAAATTAGCCGATCGCATTGCTGAAATTGGCGGCATTCTCGGCGGCGTCGCTTATATCAACCCCGACTTAGACAAACAACTCGATCGAGTTTTTGCCTTAGCCAAAGAACGAAATTTAAGCCTCGACTTCCACACCGACGAAAACGACGATCCAGATTCTGTAACACTGCAACAAGTAGCAAAAACAGCCCTCCGCCATCAATTTTCCGGTCAAATCATCTGCGGACACTGCTGTAGTTTAGCCGTACAACCGCCAGATTTAGTAACAGAAACCCTTGCTTTAGTCAAAGCAGCAAATATTGGCATTGTCAGCTTGCCTATGTGCAACCTTTACCTGCAAGACCGACAATTTCAGCGTACACCGCGCTGGCGGGGAGTCACGTTGCTGCACGAACTCAAAGCAGCAGGAATTCCAGTTGCAGTTGCTAGCGACAATTGTCGCGATCCGTTTTACGGATTTGGCGATCACGACGTTTTGGAAGTCTTCAATATGGCAGTTCGGATCGCTCATTTAGATATGCCTTATGGAGACTGGCCCTGTGCAGTGACAAAGACTCCAGCAGATTTGATGGGATTGCCTAATTTAGGACGAATTGCAGTTGGTTTAGCCGCTGATTTGATTTTGTTTAAGGCGCGGAATTTTAGCGAATTGTTATCTAGAGTGCAGGGCGATCGCACAGTTTTGCGACAGGGCATTAAAATTGATACAACTTTGCCAGATTACCGCGAGCTCGATGATTTATTAGCAATTTAAATCTGACATCCTGCACCAATCTCAAGAACTGGCCGGAGATCCTGTTCTTGAGATTGGTGGTATAATATGTATGTTTCAAAAAGCATTTCAGCATTGCTATCTTGTCAATTGACAAGAGATTTGATATAAATGTAAATGCTAATTTAATGGAGGTGATTTTAAGTGAAAGCAGTTATTTTATTGTCGGGAGGGCTGGATTCCTCAACTGTTTTGTATCAAGCCAAGGCCGACGGCTGCGAGTGTTACGCGATTTCGTTTGACTACAAGCAAAGACATCGGCGGGAGTTGGAATCAGCAAAGGCGATCGCACTTTCGGTCGGGGTTAAGGCACATCAGATAGTAAACTTTGACTTGACGCTTTGGGGCGGTTCGGCTTTGACTGATAATCAGATCGAATTGCCGATCGATCGCACTCTGGGAGAAATGTCGCAAAACATCCCCAGTACCTACGTTCCAGCTAGAAATACAATCTTTCTCAGTTTTGCCCTCGCCTACGCAGAAACCCTAGAAGCCGATCGCATTTACATCGGTGTAAACGCTTTAGATTATTCCGGCTATCCCGACTGTCGCCTCGATTACATCCAAGCCATGCAGGAAGTATTTCGGTTAGGAACAAAGCAGGGCAGAGAAGGAAATGCTATTAATATTGTCACACCTTTAATCGAACTTAAAAAAACAGAAATTATTCAATTAGGCAACAAATTAGGAGTGCCTTGGGAGCAAACTTGGTCTTGCTATGCAGGCGGCGAAAATGCCTGCGGCGTTTGCGATTCTTGTCGGCTGCGGCTGGCTGCTTTTGAGGAATTGGGATTAAAAGATCCCGTGGCTTACGCTTAAAGATGACTTGCGCGCGACGGCCCAGAAGCCGGGTTTTTTTGCGATAATACATTACAGATGGCAGAAGCGACAAAAAACCCGGTTTCTTATGAATGCAATCTATCGGCTCACTCAAGAACAAGAGGCTTTGATTCCGGTATATCGGGAGAAATGGAGAGCGATCGCACTTTCTACCGAACCAATCGATCGGCAAAAAGCGGTAGTGCTACACAAGTAATGATGCATTGTAGTGATGAATGAAATACCAGATGGCACCAATGTGATTCTCCAACGATTTTGAAAAGGACAAGGTTTTTCTGACTAGCCGAGACACCCGTTGCCTCAATGTATTGTTGAATCGCTCTTCGGTAGCTGGTGAGAGCCGGTTTCCTTCCCGATGGCTCGATGTCGTTTGCTCGGTAGAACGGCTCCATACGCTGCCCAGAAATCCGTATAGGCGATTGCACATTGGCGATAGACCGGAGGCAACGATTCCCACAATTTGCGGGCTGCTGCTTCATCCCGTGCGCCAATGTAAACGCCAACAATCTCACGAGTGTCTGCATCAAGCGCCAACGGGACCCACTGCTTGTTGCCTTTGTTGTCTACAAATGACCATAACTCATCGCATTGAAACGCTCACGCCTCCCCTTTTTTTTGGTGTTACCTGCACTTGGCGGGACACCTTGGCATATTTCTCGTTGGGTGCATCTCACTTTTGCGAAGGTGTCAAAAAAAAGTTAAAATGAAAAAGCTAGTAAAATCGTCAAATAAAGATGAGGTAAATAAAATGACACCCTCAGACCAACAACAGCTAAAAGCCCACTTAAAAGCGGTAGCAAAAATTCTTTACAGAAATACAGAGTCAACCGAGTTAAAAAGTTTTGAAAGTATAGAAAAATCAGTTTGTCAGAAAATGTTATCAGAAGTTCGTCCAGAAATAGGTAACTTTTTTTTTCAGCAGTATCAGGAATTAAAACAGGAAAACCCCGAAAAATAAAATCAATAATCGGCTCGCTCGACATTACAGATAATCAGGCCAAATATTTTGGATTAAAAGCTTACAGTCAATTTAGTCCACTGATGGAAAACTGCTGTCTTTTAATCACTGCTAACGAATCTTATCAAATGGCAGAAAAAGATTTGGAAAAATTTACGGGTATCAAAATTTCTCACAGTACATTACAAAGATTAGTCAATCGACAAGAAGTTGAATTACCTACATCTCAACAAGGAGTCAAAGAAATTACATTGGATGGCGGTAAAGTCAGACTACGCAACGAAACCAAGGGGGAGAGCTGTTACTGGAAAGACTATAAAGCCGTGTGTTTAGATAATGTTTATTCGGGAGCATTTTTTCAAAATAATCAAGATTTAATTGATTGGACTAATAGCCAAAAATTACTACACCCTATGTATTGCATAGGAGATGGCCATGCCGGGATTTGGAACATATTTAAAGAAATTGGAGATAATGAACAAAGACAAGAAATCTTAGATTGGTATCATATCAAAGAAAATCTCTACAAGGTAGGTGGTTCAATAAAACGATTGAAATCAGCAGAAAATATGTTATGGAAAGGCAAACTTGATGAAGTTATAGATTTATTTAAAGACTTTAAAGGTAAAGCATTTAAAACGTTTTGCAATTATTTAGAGACCCATCGCTGCCGAATAGTAAATTACCAATACTACCAAGAATAATCCATAAGTTCGATTGGTTCTGGAACAGTGGAATCAACAATAAAACGCATTGGATTAAGAGTGAAAATATCGGGAGCGCAATGGAATATTGAGAACGTTTCCTCTATCCTTGCTCTTCGCTGTGCTTATCTCAACGGTCAACTTTCAATTTGATATATGTGCCAAAGTGAGATGCACCCTTTCTCGTTGACGTAGGGAAAGCAACCATTGTCCAGAAACCTTTGCTGCACGAGCGATTCCAGCCAGAGAAATACGTTCCAGGAGCAATCTGTCAATCAGTTCCCGTGTGGCGAGTCGATCACTTTTTTAGTCGGTTGTTCGATGAATTGTCGTCCGCAGTCTTGGCATTTAAACCTTTGTTTACCGTTGTGGATGCGACCATTCTTAACCGTTTGGGAAGAGACACAAATGGGGCAGGTAGGCATGGGAGGAGAACAACCAGAAACTCTACTTCTTCATCATTACATCTTGAGCACTACCCAGGATTTGGAGATTTTAGATTATCCCCAAGCCTGAATCCGGAAGCATCTTCTCCTCCCAATCGAAAATCAAAAATTGAAAATACGCACAGTCATCAGTAGTTAGGCTTTCATCTAACTAAGTCAAGCTTATGGCGCAGGCTGGATATGCGTTGAAATGTATTTTTTGACAACCTGTAAAGCCTATTAGGTATTGATTACAGCTTGCTTATCATACAAATCTTATTTACAAGTGTGCTTAAGAAACATGGTTATTATCCATTGCAGACTATACAGACTATAATTGATTATCAACTTGATTGTTTGCAGACAAGACAATCAGTATTTAATACCCCAATCAAAGGAGAAACATGATGGATTGGAATACTAACACCGAACAGTACCTAAGACAGTTAAGCGAATTGCAGAGAGGCCTTTTCATTAGCTGGGCATCCATGATGCCGAATATGCCAAGTTCCAATATGCCCAACGTCCGCGATACTGTCGCTAACAACCTGAAATTTCAGGAACAGGTGGTGACGAGTTCTCTGGAATTGCAGGCTATGGTGGCTCGTCTGTCAATCGAAGCCCAAAAGCAATTTTGGGAAAGCTATTTCAAAATGCTTGGCAGGCCGTAAATTACCAAAGCCGACTGAGGATTAGAGTCGAATGACTTTACCTAGAGAGTGATTTCCGATATTTTATCGGGTGTTGGGAAAGTAATTAGGAAACCATCGACTTGAGAAACCTGCTAGAAGGACTAACAAAGCTCCCTAAGATAACCTCTTGGGGAGCTTTTTAAAGATGAAACCGTTTTTACTAAGAAAATTTTTTTATTCCTTTTTCCTATAAAAAGGTTGAATTCAATAAAAAGCCCTCTACTAAACTTTAATGCTGTTACTTTGTCTAAGGACCTACCTAAAGAAATGACATAATATTAACCGAGTTGAAGCTTTTCTATACAAGAGCTTGAAATATAGCGCTTTATTTAAAGTACCTCTTAGGTAAGTGGTACGCATCAAATTGAATCCATAAAATGATGGGAAATCTATACACTCTCAGCGCAGGACGATCGCATCGTTGGATTGGGTTCAATCGTGCGTATCCTATTCATTTTCATTGAAACGCTTTGTGTATGGCTGATGTGATCGTTAACGCATACATTATTATTGAGGATTGCGCTTTATGGACCCAAAACAACTGAGTGAGGAACTGCGTAAAGGACAGAACCCTCACATGACCCGTCGGCGATGGATTATCGGCTTATCTATGCTTGGGGGTTCGATGGGACAAGCCGTCACACTCTACCAGACTGGGATCGTTAATCACCTACCAGATCCGCCGGGACAAAAGCTTTTCGATGCAGACCGCGTTGACGCTTCTAATTACGCTTACAACAAATTCAACTCACCCGACGGGCCAATAATGGTGGCTAATTATGCCCTCACTGCTTGGCTGGCTGCTGCTGGCGGTCTAGACCGCGCTAGGCGCAACCCTTTGTTACCAATTGCAATGGGTATCAAGCTCGTGTTGGACGGGGTGACCAATGTCGAGTTAGCTCGTCAAGAGTGGAGCGAGAACAAGGCGTTTTGTGAATACTGCCAAGTTGCGACGGTTTGCTCGATCGCGTCGATCGTACTCGCAGTGCCGGAGGTTCTTACTGCTGTTGGCACCCTGCTGGGACGCCGTGACCAGGACACCGAAGCACAGGGCAACACACGGTAATCGATACAACGGGGAAAAGTACGGGTTTTCTACAGCGGTGTTGGGCTTACAACAAATGTTAAGCCCGATCGAGAATGATTGCACATATTTTATGCAATTATTTTTGTTAAATGTTCCCTCTAGAATTAGTGGTAGAACGAGTCCTGTCTGAGGATAGAACACCCACTAGAAACTGAATGATAGCCTTGTAGAGTAAAGTCAAAAACAGGTGCAAATTATGGCATCAGATACTCCTCCAGACACTCGGCAAGATGATGCAAAATACGACCCTCAAGATAATCCTGGAACCCAAACCAGTATACCGACCACAGAAGAGGGTGACACTCCAGTTGATGAGACATATCGCATGACAGGTCAACAATCCGGTACTGACGTTAATCCCGGTAGTGAACCTGAAGCTCCAGGAGCTGCCCCCAAAGTTGTTGGTAGTCCAAATCAAGGAACTGACTCGCGTTAAAAAGATTCTTGAAAATCGCGCAAATTGGTGAACGAGATGAACGGTAGCTCAGCAGATAACGCGGTCGAGACACTGCCTTATTTGTAAATAATGCCGAGCCAAAATCGGCTGTTAAACCGGATAACAACAAAGATCGATCAGATTATTTAACCGAGGATAACTAAACATGGTTACAACGTTAGAGGATACAAAACGGGTTGCGATCGGCGAAAGATTGGCAGACTTGAAAGCCTTTCAAAATTTAATTATCTCGAACGATCAAAAGCTAATAGATGCCTGCCCTGATGAAGATGTTCGCAAGCGTCTCCAGAATATGCTTGAGGATGACCAGAAAAACCTGGGCATTATAGAGACAGTGATGGTTCAATACGGCATTCAAGCTGAACCTAGTGCTGCGACCAAGATATTTATTCCGCAGTTTGAGAAGATGATGTCAGGCGATGAGTTTACGTATTATCAGAAACTCATGCACCACGAACTCATGAAGCATGGTCAAGCCATGAGTGGAATCATTATTCACAAAGCCGCTCAGAAGGTTGGAGCTGATATTGAAGTGGCAATTGGGCCTTTGAATACCGTCAATTTTGAGGGTCGCGCTCACCAAGAACAACTCAAAGGAATGCTCGAACTCGTGGGTGTCCGCGAAATGACTGGTAAAGACGCTGACCAGGGACTCTGGGCACGAGTGCAAGATGGAGTTGCTGCATTGTCGGGTGTAGTTGGCAGCATAGCCACCCAAAACACTGACAAACAAGATATGAACATCCAGACCCTCATCCGGCTGGATCATAACAAGGTCAATACCATCTTCACCGAAATCGGAGCTACTAAAGACCCTCAAAAGCTTCAAGAGTATTTCGGGCAAATCTATAAAGATTTGTTGGTACACGCTCAAGCTGAAGAAGAAGTCGTCTATCCGAAAGTTCGATCGTTCTACGGTGATGACAACACTCAAGAGCTGTACGATGAGCAAGCGCAAATGAAGCGGATGCTCGATGAAATTAAGGCTATTGACCCCACTAATGCCGACGAGTTTAGATCGAGAATTAAAGACCTGATGGATGTGGTTGGCGACCACATACGCCAAGAAGAATTTACCATGTTCTCGGCGATTGACAACAATTGCAGCGAGGAGCAAAAAGAGCAAATGGCAACCGAATTTAAAGCTGCTAAGAGCAAGATTCAGCAAGAAATGGCAGCCTAATTGCAAAAACAGCCAACCCTCTCATTACAAGACAAAGCATTGCCCGATAAGTGGCTGCACGGCTTTTATTGAGAGGGTAGCTGATTGTGCAATAAGAAAATAGCTTTTTAGCTCCCACACTCTAGCAGGTCGCGATCGCCATAAGAGCCGCTTCTAAACAGAAGTTCTCCTTTGAGGGCAACTTCTGTTTAGAAGAAAAAACTGTGGCTAACAACTTAAAGCGGAACAAGAAGAGGTAGATAGGTAGTGCTAATTTGAGCCGTACATTTTTACCCCACCCCAGCCCTCCCCTTGGTAAGGGGAGGGAGTAAGAAATTCACAAATGATTTAGGATTGCTATATTAGACACAGCATTAGCTCAAATATGACAAGTTTTTAGTCACAGGAGAGCAGAAGTTTAGGGTTTTACTATAGCAATCCTTGCAGGAGCCGTAAATTTTTTACCCCACCCCAACCCTCCCCGAACCCGCTCGCTCGGGAGTAAGAAATTTACACATGATTTAGGATTGCTAAATCAGGTTCAGGTAATAACGTAGACTGCGCTTCACAATACATCAGCATTTGAGTTTTAACCATGAATTTCTATATAGATTATCAGAATCCTCTTATTCTTTTTGCAGTTGGCGCGGGCGCTTTGTTCGTCGTGCTTTGGGTGGTGCGATCGTGGCGCGAACGTCAATACGATCTCACAGGCAAAACGGTGCTGCTTACGGGTGGTTCTCGGGGACTTGGTTTGGTTATGGCACGCCAGTTGGTGCAGCAAGGAGCGCGTTTGGCAATTTGTGCCCGCGATCGCGCAGAACTCGAAAGGGCGCGTGTCGAGCTGGACCAGTGCGGTGGAGAGGTGCTGGCTGTTCCCTGTGATGTGACCGATCGCTCCCAGGTTGAGCAGATGGTGCAGCAGGTGCGCGATCGCTTCGGTCAGATCGACATCCTCATTAACAACGCAGGCACCGACCTTGTGGGGCCAATGGACGTATTGACGATGGAGGACTACGACGATTTGATGAAGCTGCATTTCTGGGCACCGCTATACACTACTTATGCGGTTTTCCTGGAAATGCGTCAACGACAGGCTGGACGCATCGTTAATATCTCTTCGATCGGCGGCAAGGTAGTTTCCCCGCATATGTTGGCGTATTGCGCCAGCAAATTTGCCTTAACCGGTTTGTCGGAAGGGATGCGGACAGAACTGGCAAAGGACGGGATTGCTGTCACAACGGTATGTCCGGGTTTCATCCGCACGGGCGTGATAGACCACGCTATGTTCAAAGGTCAGCACCGCAAGGAGTTTACCTGGTTCAGCATTGCTGATTCCTTGCCCTGGATCTCGACGAGTGCCGAAAAAGTTGCTCGTGAGACTATTGCTGGATTTCGACGGGGTGATGCAGAGGTAATTGTGCCACTTTGGACTTGGTTTAGTGCCAGACTCTATGCTCTTTTTCCAGGGCTTTCTACTACTGCGATCGGTTGGTTTAATCGGTTGTTACCTGGAACAGGTGGCATTGGTACCGAACGCGCTTTTGGAAAAGACAGCCACTCATCTTTATCGCCTTCAGTGTTAACCTCTTTGAGCGACAAAGCGGCACGGCAAAACAATGAGATGGCGAGCAAGAAGGCAAATGGTGCGGGAGCAGATAAGCAGGTTGAAACTGGATCGAATGGACACGTATAAGCACAACTCTCCGCTAAAGAGGTTCAGTCCTCTGGAATCACGGCACAAATGCCAGCGCCTGAACCAGCGATTTCAGTGATGCCGCGCCCAATAATCCCTGTTCCACCGAATACTGCCAGCTTCTGCATCGCTTTTACTGCTTGTTTTCGCGATCGTCACTATCAACAGTATTAGATGAAGTTCATTGTTCCTCTATCTGTGTGTAGAGTTAGAAGGATTTTGCTTTTGTATTTGGACTAACGTAAAAATGCACGTAAGCTTTCAAGTTCATCATATTTTAGACAATTAGCAAATTTTTTGATACCAAACGCACTTGGGTGAGGAAGGAAAGTAATCAGCTTTTCTCGGTCGCCAATCGCTATCGGTCCGAACAGAGAAACATCTTTAGGGATATTGAACTCATATTGCATTGCCTCTCTTGCCGACACTCCCATTACTACAACAACCCGTGCTGATGAGATTTCCAAGACTTTTTTCAAGTAACTCTGAACGCACTGATTCTGCGCTTTTTTTACACCAATTTCACTCACTGACTTACAATGCACTATTTCGGTAATTGCATAATCACTTCCTGGAGTGACATTACGCTGAAACAGCTCAATAGCCCTTTTTTGAACCGCACTCCAAAAGTTAACACTACCACCATACGTTCCATCTTTTTGTAGTGATTTTCTGCCATCTAAAATCCATACCTTGCGTCCACCACCAAAGCGATTATTGAAGAAGTCATCAATGGCATCATCTGACCATGACCAACGTGGATAGTCTTCAACTGAGCTAATGGACGGATTGGAGCTTAGAAATAAAATAGGAGCTTGTTCTATACGTCCACTCCACGGTTCAGGTACTTGGTATTCGTTCAGGCTAGAAGATGACTGGGAAAAAACAATCTCACGACATGGATGCTCAACCGACGGATTTTGAATACAAAAATTTACGTGAGGACAGTGAGCAATCTTATTTAACAATGTTGTCATAAATTCCCTAAAAAAATACTTTTAATTTTTCCATCTTTGAACAGTTAAATAGCAACCCTTTTCTCTCAATGGGACGTGTAGCAACATTCCAAAACTCAACGCAATTTTGAGAGGTGACTTGTAGCTGATGCCCATCACCACGTAACTGCCGAATAGCCGCCCTGATAACCGAATGAAGTGGGTGAGAGCGATCGACAAACCGTAACAGCACATTGGTATCTACCAGGTATATCACAACTAGGGATGCTCCTCGTAGATTCCAACACGACTGGCAGCATAGTCTGATAGCACTGGTATGCTTGACCCGACAAAAACAGCGAACTCATCAGCTACCTGATCTGCGATCGCATAACGCATCAACTCAACCATGTACCTCACACCTCCTAAATTGCCAATACTCACTTCTAGTGTGTCTCAAGCAAGATGTTGTAAACAATTCCTTGCATTTGAATTTGATTATAGCTATATGCAGTTAAGCAATAGCTGCAAAACAAGGAGAACAAATGTCAGAAAGTACGTCAAACTCAGAAATGGTATACCGAACTCTTGGCAGCACAGGAGAGAGGGTTTCCGCGATCGGATTGGGTGGTTGGCACATCGGATTGAAGTATGTTGATGAGCAACTCGGTATCCGGATTGTTCGCACTGCGATCGACCGTGGCATCACTTTTATGGATAACAGTTGGGATTACAACGGTGGAGTCAGCGATATTCGCATGGGGAAAGCTCTCCGCGATGGCTACCGAGACAAAGTATTCCTGATGACTAAAATTGACGGTCGCTCCAAGAAAGAAGCCGCAAGACAGCTAGACGAATCGCTGCAACGCCTGCAAGTTGATTGCATCGATCTCGTCCAGCACCACGAAATCCTCCGGTTCGAGGACCCGCATCGAGTTTTCGATCCAGAAGGGGCAAATGCCGCCTTAATGGAGGCGCGGGAAGCTGGCAAACTCCGATATATTGGCTTCACCGGACACAAAGACCCCCAGATTCATCTGCATATGCTGGAAGTTGCAGCCAGTTATGGGTTTAAATTTGATACAGCTCAGTTGCCGCTGAATGTGATGGATGCACACTACCGAAGCTTTGCGAAGCTAGTTGTGCCAGAACTGGTTAAACAGGACATCGGCATTCTTGGCATGAAAAGCATGGCAAACGGGATTTTGTTACGGTCAAATACGGTAACGGCAATTGAGTGTCTGCACTATGCGCTGAATCTACCTACATCGGTTGTGATTACGGGAATTGACAGCATGGAGATTCTCGATCAAGCGTTTGAGGCGGTGCGGACGTTCCAGCCAATGAATGAGGAGCAGGTGCGATCGCTGTTAGCAAAAACGGCAGAAGCGGCATCACGCGGCGAGTTTGAGCCGTTCAAAACTTCATCAATTTTCGACAGCACTGCCCAGAATCTAGATTGGCTGGGAGAGGAGCCACAGCGCATTCAGCAACTGATGCGAACGTAATCGAGAGACGTTGAGCAACAGTTGCTCAACCTTTTGTGTTCATTGAGAATTGACAAATTTAGATTTGCCGAGAATACCCTGCTACGCCGTGAACCAGTCTAGTGCCGATTCTATAATCGCAGGGGGAATTGTGTGGGGGCCGTCGAACTCCCGATAAACCACATCGTAGCCAGCACCCCGCACCTGTCGCACTATCTGACGGCTACAAGGATCGATCGGTAAAACAGAGTCTCGCGTGCCGTGCGAGATGAACAGACGCGGTTCGCCAACCTGTGAAGGTGGTCTCATAAACCCCGGCGAGAACGCTATGACATGGCTGAACAAGTCGCCGTTCGTGATGCCGACACTTAGGGCATAGGAAGCCCCGTCCGAGAAACCCTCGATCGCAATGCGGGTAGGGTCTACAGCGTAGCGGCTGAACGTCTGCGCCAGCGCCTGGTCAATCAAGGCAATATCGGGGCCGTACCCACCGACCAGCACATCCCACGTCTGGCGGCGCGAGGCAGGTGCCAGCAGGATAAGTCCAGTAGCATCGGCGAGGTTTTGGAACGGAGTCAGACCGCCGCGTGCGTCGCCACCTGCTCCGTGCAGCATCACCACCAGTGGTGCGGGTCGGGAAGCTTGGTAATTTTTAGGCACGTAGAGGAGTCCGTCGCGCTTGGTGGAAAGTCCCAACGGTTGCAGACCGCTTGGTGCCGTTCCCGTAGGCTGCGTTGGTCGTGCCAGCAGGCGTCCATTTATAGAAACCATTTGATATCATCTTTTGGGCGATCGCGTAGAATCAAGGCGGAGTAGATAAATTCAAGTGAGCTGGGGTGAGAAATGGGATATTCAAGCGATTTGAAAGACTCATAGTGGGAAATAATCGAGGCTTTACTATCCCAGAATAAGAAAACTCGACCCCCAGTGGGGACTTGCGCGACAACTCTTTTTCGGGCATATTTTATCAGCTCAAGAACGGTTGTAATTGGGGAGATTTACCCAGAGATCTACCGCCATATTCAACAGTCTTCTGGCATTACCAAAATTGGTTTGAGCATGGCTCTCTCGAACGGATTGAGGCACAAATACATAGCCTTGTAGGCGAACAAGTCAAAAAAAACCGCAGTGGACGACTCTAATTATCATTGACTCCCAAGCTGTGAAAAATACTTGTAATGCCAGTATTGAGTCAAAAGGGTTTTGTTTCTATAAAAGCACGAATGACATCCAAAGACATCTAGCGGTAGATATACTAGGTTTCCCCTTCTTTACTCACCCTCTCCAAAGCCAGTGTATCTGATGACCCTCGGGGTTAATTGAAATGCTCACACACAACATTGATTACTTCAAATCTAAACCGGACGACCTGCCCCAGACCACAATCTTGTTGGATAATAGCTATCATCCTGAGAAATTAACTCAAGCTTTAGAGAAGGTTTATCCAGAGATTGTGACGAAGATTCAATTTGAACTTTCAGCTAAACCATCGAAAGCAGAAAAGGCGGCTAAAGGGCAATCTGGATTTGTGCCTGTTGCGGCTAGATGGTAATTGAACGGTCAAATGCTTGGGTGGAGCGATGTAAAAGTTTAGTCAAGAATTTTGACCGGACACTCGAACGTTCCAACGCCAAGCTCAAGCTGTTTTTCATTCGGCTAATGCTCAAGCGTTTAGCGCATAGCTAGATGTCAAATGGGTTCTATAACGCATCATTACTTGTTTAGCACTACCTAAGGGGGGCGAGAAGTCGTACATGACCTTCGCTTAAATGTGATGATTCTGGAATTGAGGATTTTGGTTGGCACGGCTTGCACCCGGCACCAGTTCGACCTTCACCCAACCCGATTTGCGCTGGTCAAAGGCTTTATAGGCATCAATTACATTCGTCAGGGGTTCAATCTGGGTGAGGATGTCGGTCGGATCTACGACACCGCTACGAACGAGATCTACAATCAATGGAATGTACTTGCGATGATTGCAGTTCCCCATCTTCAGGGTCAGATTTTTGTTCATTGCCATGCCGATCGGGAAGAACTTGTGCGTTAGCGGGTACACACCAATAATCGAAAGCGTTCCAGCTTTGGCGAGTCCCTGTACAGCCCATTCCAACGCTTGAGACGGGGCATTGCCGGGATGCCAATTGCCATTTTGAGGATTGGTTTCAGGCGCAATCTTCTCAAGTTCTTGCTGGAAACGTTCTGCTTGCTGTTGAGCTTTCTCCGCCGCTGGACCGCTGTTGGGCGCAACCGCATCCACACCCACGGCATCGATCGCCCGATCCACGCCAATGCCGCCCGTTAAACTTTGGATCGCCTCAATCGGGTCTTCTTGGTTGAAGTCGATAATTTCGGCTCCCTGTGCCTGTGCCATTTCCAGGCGAGAGGGAACTGTATCGATTGCCAAAATTCGTCCGGCTCCCAGCAATTTAGCGCTGGCGATCGCAAACTGTCCCACAGGACCGCAGCCAAAAATAGCAACGTTATCACCCGGTTTAATTTCAGCTAACTCTGCTCCAAAGTAAGCGGTTGGGAAGATATCTGAGATCATAATTGCCCGATCGTCATCCACTTCCTGCGGCAGCTTCACCAATCCAGCATTGGCGTAGGGAATGCGGGCATACTCTGCCTGCAACCCATTAAACGGCCCTGTGGTTTCTGGTCCTCCAAAGAAGGCAGTTCCCGCTTGGGGACCATTGGGATTGGCCGTATCGCATTGGGAATGATATCCGGCGCGACAGTAGGAGCAAGAGCCGCAGGCAATGGTCGAGGGGATAACAACGCGGTCGCCCGCTTTCAAATTCCGCACGTTGCGCCCCACTTCTTCCACAATGCCAACCCCTTCATGCCCCAGAATCGTTCCCGGTATCATACCTGGAAAGGTTCCCCGAATCACGTGCAAGTCAGTTCCGCAAATGGCACTGGAAGTCAAACGGATGATGGCATCAGCGGGTTCTTGAATCTTGGGTTCTGGAACATCATCCAGACGAATATCGCCAATACCGTGAAATACAACTGCTTTCATGAAAAGTCTCCTGATAATAATGGTTTAGTTAATCGTTTTCAAACACTCCGCTCATTGCGGGGAGGTTGCATCGGCTCAAGTTGAATTTTGCGTCCGGTTCGTGCGGCTTCATAGATGGTTTGAATCAGCCGAATATCCTGTAATCCCTCCTCTCCAGGGGTTTTCGGCTCTCGGTTTTGCACGATCGATTCCGACAGATGATCCATCTCCAGCGCAAACTGATTCTTCTCGTCAATATTGCGTTCTTCCCGCACCTTTCCCTTCTCGACAAACAGCCGATGTTGGTAATAGTCTGTTGCCGGACTGAGTTCTAGCGTCCCTTCCGAGCCAAAAACTTGAATTCGTTTCGTGTCAGAGTAGCCGTAGCTTGACGTGCAGTTTGCCAATACACCGCTGGGAAACCGCAGCATAAAATTCACGTTCTCTTCGACTTCAACAAAGCGGGGATCGTTGGGCGTGCTGTACAGCATGGCGCTAACTTCGATCGGTTCTTCACCTGTGATGTATCGGGCGGCATTCAGGCTGTAAATCCCGATATCGGGCAGCGAACCGCCTCCCGCTAATTTTTTATCAATTCGCCAGCGGTCTTGGGGTTCAGATGGCTTAACAATCCGCCCGTGATCGGCCACAATTGCTTTCAACTTGCCCAATTCTTTGCGCGGACCTCTAGCAAGGTCGATCGCCGCTAAGTTATAGGGTTCATACTGCGCGCGATAGGCAATCATCAGTTTTTTACCTGCCTGCCGCGCTGCATCTATCATCGCCTGACACTCTGCTACTGAGGTTGCCATCGGCTTTTCACACATAACGTGTTTGCCCGCTCTAGCACCTCGAATAGTGTACTCCGCGTGCATTCCGTTCGGCAAAACGATATAGACGACATCGACTTCAGGATTGTCGCGAATCGTGTCGTAGTTTTGATAGTTATAAATGTTTTGAGGGTTCACCCCGTACTGTCGGGCATAGCGTTCAGCTTTGGCGCGGTCGCCGCTCACCAAGGCTACTAAGCGCGATCGCTTGCACTCCCCAAAAGAAGGCATGATTTGTTCGGTGGCAAACTGGCCCAACCCCACAACCGCCCAACCTAGCTTCTGCTCTGGAGGAAGGGAGGGTTCCTCAGAAGGGGAAGGAGCCGCTTGTGCCAGCGTTCGTACAGGTTTGTAGATGATTTCGGCCGCTCCCATCGCCAATAACCCCAGACCCGTTCGGTTCAACAGGGTGCGGCGCGTCAGTCCTCGCTGCAATGCGTCAAACATATAAAATTTCCCGTTTAAAAATTGGCTCTGCCGTATAGCCCCATCAATTCCGCCGCATCTAACACGTGAGCGTCCATCGCTTGCAAAACATCTTCCTTACTTGCTCCTGGCGCAATGTCGAGCGATCTGTCGAGCGCGTGGAGCTTGAAGAAATATCGATGGTTGCCATTAGGCGGACAAGGACCGTCAAACCCGATCCGATCGAAATCGTTTTTGCCCTGCCTGCTGCCATTGGGTAGAGAACCGTGATTAGGGACGCTTTCCGGTAACTGTCGCAGATCTGCTGGCATATTGTAGAGAACCCAGTGCGTGAAAGTTCCATTTGGAGCATCTGGATCGCTCGCAATCAACACAAAACTCTGGGTTCCAGGAGGGGGGTCTTCCCAGGTCAAGGGAGGCGAATGGTTCTCCCCATCACAGGTGTACTTAAAGGGAATAAAAGTTCCCGCTAAAAATTCAGAACTGTACAGATGCATAAGCGGCTCATGTTTGAATCACGGTTAGAGCTTTGAGGGAAATATTTCTGGTGCTTCACTTGATTCTGGGTGAGCAGTGCGGTTGCGAAGTGATTCCCCTTCAAGGCGATCGAGGGATTCCACTGCTTTTGTGCCGTCAACATTAATGACGGCATCAAACCGATCTGGCAAACAGGCAAAGTCGAACATCATTCACACCTCGGACAAAACGGTTGGCTCGATCGGCATCGGAAAAATTTGCTTTCACTGCCACCGCCGTAAAACCTTTTTCTTAAATCAGTCGTTTGGTAATGTCTGCCCGCCGTTGACAGAATTCGCGGATTCCATGCGTTGCTCCGCCAATCAACACCAAGCGAGTACCATCTTTTAAATCCATCAGAGGATCGCAATCTGAGGCTGCACTTGTAAGTGGATGAGCCACCTGTTGCACAGCCCGAGCAATGTTAGTATCTGCGGCGTTTGGCATCGTTTCTCAAAGACCTATTTCTGCAAGGCTTGACGGTCACTGATACACCGCTCGGCCGGCGGGAGGCGACAACCTACGCAATCAGTCTAAAAGTCTAAACCAATCTTTTCCTCCAACTTTTGAGGCATATTCACGGGCAGGCTGCTTAAGCCTGCTGATAGAGATCGCGTGGTGTTTGTTGGTAATGGAAGTTGCTTAACCGCAATTTTCCTCACGCCCGCTCAATGACACTACGCCATTCTCAAAATCCACCAATTGGGTTGGATGATTGTCGATCGTAGCTAAATCTCGCTCTATTGCAAAAGCAGCAAACCTCCAGCGACCTGAAACGCTTCAATGCTAATCCCTGAGTAACGCATTGGATGGTGTGTCAATGGTGGTTGCGAAAGATGGTCAACCCTTGAGATAGTGGATGAACCAGGCACGCATTGGTGATGATGTGTTGACCGCAGCACAGGAACTGCAAGGATTGGAACGAACCGATCGAATCAAATACGCTGTGTTAGAGCGCAGCGGTGGAATTTCCATTATTCCCCGCTAATTATTCTTATATTTGGGAAAGGTAAACGATGAGTTTTTAAAGCAGGCTCTTATTCGGACTTGGGGTGCCACTTTCCGTCGCCACCCTTCTCGTAATCACGTTTTACTGCACCCCAAGCGACTCGGAATGCACGCTCTTCTTCACCATATTCTTCTACAGCACTGTTAAAAGCTGCTCGAAAAATTTCTTGAGCGTGCTCGGGTAAGTGCTCCTTAACGGACGGGGGTAAGTCATCAATCTGTTTGTAAGGCATTGTTCATCTCCAGACTATTAGAACTTTAGGAGAAGAGTAAACGCTGATTGTTGCGACGGGTAAATTTTGCGATGTGCGATCGCAACTTACGGCCGCGCCGCCACTTTCCACAATTTCTTAATGGTGGACTACGGAATGGGCGAGCATTTGCCGATGGGATGAGCGAACTCAATGGTGAAAAAGTCGGGCGTCAAAGAAGGTGGGAATATCTCAGACCAATCAACCAACAGGCAATCACTATTTTAGTAGTTTAGACCAATTAGAAACAGTTTTATAGCAACGGTGTCAAAAACTATTAAATCTCAAACACCTGAGAACGCGGTTTGAATCATTTCTATTGGTAGCCGGAACCCAAAGCTTCATCCATTTAAAGCGAGATGCGCTGCCAGCAAGCTCCCTCGATCGCAACTCGTTCCGGAACTCGCAATTGAGCGTGTCAACTGTGGGCCATCTACTTTTCCCCACGACGTGAAAGAGGCCCCGTGACGTGCATTAATTGTCGATCGAGATTGCGCGCAGTTGCTCCCAGATGAACCGAGCGACCCAACCAGGCTTCGGCTATATATTCGGGGTATTCCCCACCAACTATTTTCATAATGCAATTGGCATTTTAGTGGGTGTTTGGGGAATTGCTGCATTTACTAGCTTAAGCGGGTCAATTGTGTTCAATCGCATCTTCGCTATCCTTTATGCAGCAGGTTGAATTTTAGGATTGCTGCCATTTGCAAATACCTTGTTCGGGCTTACACCGCTTTTTGGAAATAATATCTGGCTCAATGCCCTTACTGCTGGTATCGCTTTCTAGTACGGATTTGTGAAGTCAAGAGAAATCAGTATGCAGAGTTCATCTAGTGCTCAAGCTAGCGTGTAACTAGAATAGTTTCTCGAAGTAGATAAAGGGTTCTCATGCTTACTGCTGGATAATTATTTCTTCGGCACTCTTTGGCACTGATTATATGATGCAGAAGTAGTCTCACAAGGACTACTTCTTTGGCACTGGTTTCAGTTGTCTATACCTCGAAAAAAATGAGCGAACCGTGAGCGATTCAGTTTAAGTTGAGAGTACCTCTCGACACGTTGTCGGTGTCTAACCGATTCAGTATTTGATGGGCGACCATCACCCGCGCATCGATCGGGTAGTTCTTATTCGCCAAGAGGACGATTCCGAATGCCTTCTGCGGGATGAACGCGACGTAGGCAGCGAAACCGTTCGTCGAACCAGTCTTGTTGATCAGAACGTTCTCCCTCGGCGGCGACGGAGGATCGATCTCGATCGCCGGATTGGCCTCGTAGCTTATCTTTACCGAGTTCCCGGCAAGCAGGTCCTTCAAGGCGACCGGATAGGAATACTGCTCCCAGATCAGATCCTGGGTCATCTCGCCGATCCTGAAGTATCCGGTGTGCGTGGCGGCGATCGCACGTTGCAGCTTTTCATTAAGGTTGAGCATCCCCATGTTCGCCTTGATGAAGTGGATCGTGTCGTCGGCTGTAGTCCTGATACCGTAGGCTTCCGACGCGAGAACTCCGGGCATCATCCTAATCGGTTCGTCATTTTTTGTGTAGCCTTGTGCATAGTTTTGGCTCTCCGAAGAGGGAACGTCGAGATAGGTGCGGTTCATTCCCAGGGCGGGAAAAAGCTTACCTTGCATGAGGGCGACGAAATCCTCGTTCATGCTCCTCGCTGCGATCGTGCCGAGCATCCCGATGCTCAGATTGGAGTAAGTCCGATACGTCCCTGGAGCGTAGGTCGGTTTCCAGTTCCTGAAATACTCCATCAGTTGGTCGTTGTTCGTAATTTCGTCAGGAACCTGCAACGGGAGACCACCCGACGTATGCGTCCCAAGGTTTAGCAGACTCACCCGATCGAAGTTGCTGCCTTGCAAGGAAGAGAGGTACTTGCTCGCACTGTCGGACAACGAGAGATCGCCGTTGGCTTGCGCGTAGGAAGCAAGCGTAGCGGTGAACGTCTTGCTAATCGACCCGATCTCGAAAAGCGTGTCGCCAGTAACGGGCTTCCGAGTCTCCTTGGAGACCACGCCGTAGTCGAAGACGTAGTGCCCACCCCTCGTGACGATCCCCACCGCCATCCCAGGGATGCGGTATTGCAACATCACTGGTCGGATTACTTCATCCACGGCGCTCTTGATGTTGTTGCCATCATCATCGACCGCGTAGCTAACATTTACCGCCACGCATATGGAAACGAGCATTGCAGCAAGGAAACTCAAAACTCTGGAATTCATGCTTTTGGGGTCTCCTGTAGTTCCACCGATCTGTTGACGATCTTACTCCGGCTTATGCGCGAACGGCTTCATGACTCAATGAACACAGTAGGCTCGATCGTAATATCATTCAGCTATCGGCAAGTAGCTGAGTCAATAAGTGTTAATTCAATAGTTCGGACAGTTTTTAAGCAGCCAGAGTACCATAAGACAAGACTGAAGGAAGGTTAGGGTGATTTAAAATCA
>NZ_JAUBRK010000145.1:0-3219 GCF_036701825.1 Microcoleus sp. MOSTC5
AGAGGTACTGGAATAAAAACTAATCCTCCTATTTTTAAAATCTTAAAGCCTCCCAAGCCTTAAGTAAACCGTATTGGCTTATAAGCAACGAATGGGCATTGAAGAAATTTTTAGAGATTGTAAAACAAAAGGCTACGATCGGGAAGGAACTAGCTTAAAAGGAAACCGACTGATTAACATGATTCTGCTCGTGACACTCGCCTACAGTTCGGCCATATTAGAATGCACCTCTCTTCGGAAAAAGCAAGTATAAAAAGATGTATGTCGGCGTCAACAACCTAAAAAAAGATATCGAAGACGGAGTACATTTGGTATTGGCTTAGATGGATAAAAGTGGGTTAATTATCTCGAACAATATTCTTTGGAGGTGGAACAGTTAATGAAGTTAACTCGAAATAAACGCCGCTTTTATCAACAAGGTATGCGGGCTGCAACCCTGATTCGGTCTATCTCCTAGACCTCTTTGTCACCCCCCAGGTTTTCCTGACTGGATTTCTTGTGATGTCCTCTCGATTTTTTTTAGTTATTTATTTATACTTGGATACTCCTCCGGTGTCATGTACTAAACGATTTTTTTCTATCGGCAATAGTAAATATTTCCCAAACTGTCAATTTTGCTATCAGTTTTTGGGACGCATACCAGCTATTCATAAGCACTTGGGCGAAAGAAATATGTTGGCTGTTGACCAAACCATCTAACATATCAGCAACGTATTATAGATGGCTTTTACCATCATCACAAAGGCGCTAAATCCGGTAATTTATTACCTAAAATCCACCGCTTTTTTGGTTGATATACAATTTATAAACCCTATTCCTGGTAATAGTCTGTGCTCTTTTACTATATGGGCTGCTGACCATTGGTGACAAGTTAAGAAGAGCGCTCGCTCGTCAAGAGGGACTTTCTTTACAAGATCAAACGTGTGAAACTCAGAATGGATCAGTCATAAGGCCCCGGTGAGTCCCCATGAGCCGAACCCGAAAAACTAATAGAGACCATGCTAAGAAGAGCCAACGACCGATGGTCGAAGACGAAGTGGTCGCTGCCCAACTCGAAGCCTTGGTCACGCCCGCCATTACCGCTCAAGAAAATTACTACCGCCGACTGGGGCTGAGAGACCGAATACTCAACCTACCATTGATGGTGGCAGCGCTCCTGACTCTACTGTGGCGAGATGTGGCAGGAGTCAGAGAATTAAGCCGCATCTTAGGAAGAGAAGGTTTGTTATGGTGTCCCCCCACACAGGTAAGTCAACAAGCTCTTTCTCAAAGATTTTTGACCTTTCCGGCCGAGTTATTCGAGAGAGTTTTCAAAGAATTGTTGCCCCATCTGAGACAGGCTTGGTGCTCACGAACTCGCCGTCTTGAACCAGAAAGTACACAGTTTGCCCGTCGCTGCTTTGAGCAGATTTGGATTGCCGACAGTTCAACCCTAGAAGCTCTATTTCGGAAACTCAAAAGTTTAGAAACTCTCCCCAAAGGTCCATTAGCCGGAAAGATGACAGTGGTCATCGATTTAATTACCCGCTTGCCTATCGAGATTGGATTTGACGAAAATCCCAGAGCCTCGGACACCTCCTGGGAGAAAGACCTGTTAGCATTAGTCAAACCCCAGACCTTACTGCTACTAGATAGAGGGTTTTATCACTTTCAATTTTGGCATCAATTGAGAGAACAAGGCGTGGATTTAATTACCCGACTCAAAAAACGAGCGACGATACAAGTCGAGGCAGTGTTGACCAACAGCTATAGTCTGCGATACCGCCGAGTGCGTCTGGGTTCGGGAACGAAAAAGACTCCATTTATCACCTTACGTTTGATAGAAGTGCGTTCGGGGAACACCTGGCATTCTTACCTGACCTCCGTACTCAACCCAGCCATTCTCCCGCCCTATGTGGTGGCGGATTTGTACCGACGGCGCTGGCGGATTGAAGAGGCATTTAACGTAGTAAAACGGCTGTTAGGACTCAGTTATTTATGGACGGGTTCCCTGAATGGCATCAAGTTACAGATTTGGGGAACTTGGCTGTTTTATGGTCTTTTGGTAGATTTAGGAGATGCCGTGGCTGACGAGATGTCCCTAGAATTTGAGAGCATTTCTTTGGAGATGATTTATCGAGGTCTGTATCATTTTCAAGTGGCTCATCACAAGGGATTATCTGCTGACCCCGTGAAGTATTTTGCCTAGCTAGGAAAATCGAGATTTAGGGATTGTCAAATCTCAACGAAAACCCAAGTTAAAATTGATTATCGCTCCCTTTCCGGATGCCACCCTACGTGGAGAACCATTTTTCTTTGAGCCACTGCCGAAAATACCCTTGACAACTGGCTTTGAGCCTTAACTTGTCACCAATGGCTGCTGACTAATTCGATATTTTGCTCGTATCTTTTGTCTAATACCCTCGTCCTCAAAAACTAGGGATACCTCAGCATATTCTGTGATGTCTCATTTCAGGTTATGCCACAATAGGTTGGGTATTAATTCTGAATTTTTTCAGTAACGGTTGATAGTATTATGGCTAAATTATTCTAAATGTTAGCCTAAAAATTTTAAAGTGTCGTTGGTTTGACTGGTCAGTAAATCTTTGCAATAATATACATAGTTAATGACATATTTAGACATGGTTCAGATGTCGAACAAGTATTATCGCAGCAATCGCCTTCTAACGAGTCAATTGTGCAATACGATCGGCTTTTTCGTCAGCGTTTCATGCTCCGGGGCTCGCTCAATGTTAATTTGTGCTTGTGCGATCGCACCTCTCTATCCATCCCGAACAATTTTTGAGTAACAGATCAATTAGTAGCGATCGCACAAGCACAGACACGCTATATGTAGAGTGCCTGCGTAAGTCCTTGAGTTATCTAGGATATTAGGAAAAAAACAGCTATCAGTGTATCCTTGACTTTTGGAGCGTGAATCAATGGAATGGGGAATGGGTAATGGGGAATTAGTGATGAGTTTTAGTTTCCTATTAAGTCCGATCGCACAACCCCAATAAAATTGGTTTGTAGTAAAAATTTGAGCTACCAACCCTTGTGTACCTTGGGACACCTGAAAACCGCGATACAAAGTTATACCAAATCCGGTTTCTATACGCCTGGCTCTCCTGACTTTATGGTGTATAATGTAACAAAAAATACATTTGTTCTCATGGACTTTTATTTGGACTATATATTAGACTTGCCTGGAGTGAAGGTTGAAAGTTGTACTCAAATTGA
>NZ_JAUBRK010000055.1:0-5577 GCF_036701825.1 Microcoleus sp. MOSTC5
AGATGAAAATCCATGAGCTTAGCCTCTAGCATAAAGTTCATATATTATACAGTTTACACCGCAAACCCAGAAGACCCAGGATATCGCACTTTATTCAAACAAATAGAAAAATTATCCCATCAAAGCTGCTTGATGTTAATCGGTTGGGAACAACCGAGAGAAGTGACTCAAGTTAAAAACCAAAATACTTCCATTCATACCTTACAACTCAAAGGTTTAGACATCGCCGCTGCAAGGAAAATTCTTAGAGATTATGGGTTAGAAGAAAGCGACAACAGTGAAGCACTCATTCATCGCTACCAAGGCAACCCCCTATGGTTAAAAAGCGTGGCGAATCTGATTCAAGACTTGGGAGGAGGCGTGACAGAGTTATTACCAAATGATACCATATTGTTGCCAGAAGATTTGAAAGATGTTTTACAGCAGCAGTGCGATCGCCTATCGGAACTGGAAAAACAAGTAATCTCCTTGTTAGCGAAAGAAAGGCAGCCGATCGACCGGGCTAAATTGCTAGAAAATGACATAATTCCGGCTTCAGATTTGCTAAATGCGCTGCAATCTCTATCACGGCGCTGCTTGATTGAACAACAAGCAAATTTTTACACGATTTCACCTGTACTGAGGCAATATGCGATCGCCTCTGCGGTGTAATTGATATCTATTAGTCTGCAGAGGCAGACTTATTTTGTATAATAGCGATTTCAATCGCGGAGTGACTAAATACATAAAATCGCACAAACAAAAACCGGGCAACTCCACAGCTACCCGGCAATCCTAACTTTAGATTTCAGACAAAACTAAAATCTAAAACCTAAAATTCTTAAACAGCCACAGTCTTCTTAGCAGAAGAGCTCAATTCGCCCTTAGCATACTTAGCTGCAAAATCGTCCAAAGATACTTGCTTAATCTTTGTACCGTTACCGGCGCAACCAAAAGAGTTGTAGCGATCGCTACAAACCTTTTGCATATACTTGATCGACGGCTTCAAGAAGTGGCGGGGGTCAAACTCATCGGGCTTGGCAAACAAAGCTTCGCGCACCGCAGCGGTAATCGCCAAACGGTTGTCAGTATCGATATTGATCTTGCGAACGCCGCACTTGATGCCCTTTTGGATTTCTTCCACAGGTACGCCGTAGGTTTCGCGGATTTTGCCGCCGTTGCTGTTGATGATTTCCAGCAATTCTTGGGGCACAGAAGAAGAACCGTGCATTACCAAGTGAGTATTCGGCAAGCGGCGGTGAATTTCTTCAATGCGGCTGATTGCCAAAATTTCGCCCGTCGGCTTGCGAGTGAACTTGTAAGCGCCGTGAGAAGTGCCGATCGCGACTGCTAGAGCATCAACGCCGGTTTGCTCGACGAAATCAACAGCTTGTTCAGGATCTGTCAGCAACTGATCGTGAGAAAGCGCACCTTCAAAGCCGTGGCCGTCTTCTGCTTCGCCCATCCCTGTTTCCAGAGAACCCAAACAACCCAGTTCGCCTTCAACGCTAACGCCGATCGAATGAGCAACTTTCACCACTTCGCGAGTAACTTCAACGTTGTACTCGTAGCTGGCGGGAGTCTTAGCATCCGCTTCCAGAGAACCGTCCATCATCACGCTGGTGAAACCTTGGCGCATGGCAGAATAGCAAGTGCCGGGGGCATTGCCGTGGTCTTGGTGCATGGAAATGGGAATGTGAGGATAGGTTTCAACTGCTGCCAAAATCAAGTGGCGCAGGAAATTTTCGCCAGCGTAGGAGCGAGCGCCGCGAGAAGCTTGCAGAATCACAGGGCTGTTGGTTTCGTCAGCAGCGCGCATGATCGCTTGGATTTGCTCCATGTTGTTGACGTTGTAAGCCGGTAGGCCGTAACCATTTTCAGCCGCGTGGTCGAGCAGCAATCGCATAGGTACAAGCGCCATAGATATTCCTCCTAATTATTTGTGATTTTTGGGCAGTGAATTTTGGACAAGCTCAATTCTTACGATAATATTAAGACAATTTGCCACCGATCGCGCACTATCTTTCCAGATTTACTTAAAAGTTCAAAAAACAAAATTTTGAGTTCCGAGCATTCCACTCAAAACTCAAAATTTTTAACTCACCAATTTTTTATGGGTCGCCCGGGATTTGAACCCGAGACCAATCGGTTAAAAGCCGAATGCTCTACCGCTGAGCTAGCGACCCGAGAAAACATTGTTACCGCACACAATTTCTAATAGTAGCACCCCTCATTTGAAATAGCAAGTGTTTTTTAAATAAAATTTGCAGTCATGCGAACCAGCATCTCGCAAGTCGCTCCCGGCTGCAAATAAATCAAGTGTTCGCCAGTGTTGAGGGCATTTCGAGGAGCAGTCCAAGGTTCTAAACAGTAAAAATCCTTGCCCTTCACCATCCAGAAAACCAACTTCCCATAGCTGGAGTTGTAACTGAGGGTGAGCCGCAAGCCCTGGGCAGCGTCAGTGACAGTAGCAGCAAGACCAGTGAGTTCGTCAAAAGAAACATCAATTTCATCCAGCATCGGGTCAAAAACGCCGGTGAAGTAACCTTTTTGGTGGGTGTTCTGATCTCTGTACTGCATCCCCGGAATCTCAAACCGGAGCTTAGATTTGTCCGTCGCCAAAAAGTAGGGGTGCAAACCACTAGAAAACGGCATGGGTTCGGCAGACAGATTGGTGTAGCGCTGAAAAATTTCTAAAGAATTCCCTTTAATCTGATAAGTGAAGGCGAGTTGGAAATCAAAGGGATAAACAGCCAGCGTCTTGTCGCTGCTGTCGAGAATCAGGGTAAGAGCGGCGCAACCCTCCGTAACTTGTTCGCCTATTCTCCAAGGCAAGTCTCGGGCAAAGCCGTGCTGTTTGAGCTTATGCTGCACTCCCTTGTGGGTGTAAGTATTGTCGGGGAGATTGCTGCAGATCGGAAACAGGATGGGAATCCCGCCGCGTACAGTCAGATCGGGATTGGCGAACCGTTCCGCGTCCAAGTATAAGATTTCTTTGCCTTCAACCAGCCAGCTAGTGGCAATACCGCCCCGTTCCGGCACAACTTCTAGAGTAGAGTTAGCGGTTTCGTCGGAGAGGATATAGGTTTTGTACTGCTTTTGCTTGAGCGCGATCGCAAACACATTTGTCATCGGTAGTAGGTCATTGATCATTGGTTGTCAGTAAATCAGTCGTTAATAATTGGTCGCTGGTATGTTGATGTTCACCCATTACCGCTCCTATCCTCCCCCTGCATCCTCGCTCCGACCCCCAGCGGCTAACCAATGCTTCCAGCTATAGAAGGCAGGGCGATCCGCTGCTTGGAGCGGTTACTGCTTGTACCTGGAACGATCGCGGAGGTCGGCTGCTCTTTGAGTGCGACTTCAAAAGATACAGCCCGAGTGGGGGGAAGATAGCTTTGGGGACTCGGCACTGCTCCTTGACTGGGAGATGGAGGCGCAATAAACGGTTCTTTGATGAATGGCTCTTTCGTAAACGGCTCTGCTTCCCGGCTGGGATTTTCAGGTTGAGTCGGGTAGATGCGCGGCGGCAAATTTTGATTCGCAGGCGGGTTGGACTCAATTGCAGGCCCCGTCCCGTTCGGGAACAATGAAGAGTTGTCCGGCTGTTTGGGCGCAGCCGGCAAAGCCGGCAAAATCAAAGTTGGTTTGGGTTGTCCGGGGCCTTGCAGAGTGCTTTCACCGGAGGTTCCCCCGGAACCCCGCCCGGGCTGGTAAGTACCGCTCTTTGCTCCTCCGGGCAACGGAGAATTTGGAGTTTTTGGTGCTGCTCCTGGCTGGACTAGGGCATCGAGAACTACAGAAGATCGCATCGGTCGATCGAAAATACTAGAAATTTGCTCAACGTGTTTGAGGATGCGATCTGCTGCGGCTCCCTCCACCACTTTCGGCTGAAACTTTTTCACCTCCACAGGCAGAAACTCTACCTTCATACTCCTGTCTTTGAGCGATACTTTCAGGACTGCGGTATCATAATCCCTGCGAGCATTCCCGCCGAATATAAAATTACCGAGCGAGTAAACAATCGGGCGGCCCTTGTAAATTTCTGCACCTTGCAAGACCTGGGGGTGGTGTCCCACTACCAAATCAGCTCCTTGGTCGATCGTGAACCGAGCCAAATCAATCTGCCAGTCCCCCGGATAATCTGCCAATTCGACTCCCCAGTGGTAATTAACAATAATCCAGTCTACCTGACCCCTGAGAGCTCGAATATCCTCTGCCACGCGATTGTTGCGGCGGGGGTTAGTGCCCGCTTTGCCTTGGTCGGCGGCGTGAAGGTCGGCATCGTAATAACTGAGGTAGGCGAGCCGCTGACCCTTAACCTCAATAATATCTGGACGCCTTGCTTCTTTAATATCTCTACCGGCTCCCAGGTGTTGAAGCCGACTATTATCTAAAGTATTTATAGTCTCCACCAGCCCCGGTTCCTCGTAATCCATAGCGTGGCTATTTGCCAGATTGACAATATCCACTCCTCCTGCTGTTAATACTTTCACCGATTCTGGATCGGCTTTAAAATTTAATTGTTTTTTGCCCGATCCCAATGTAGAGCGAGTCAGAGAGTTTTCTAGGTTAACCATTGCCACATCTGCTTGCCGGTACTCGTCCATATTGGCGAAAGCCCAATGGTAATCCTTGCCTGCAGCAGATGCTCCGAGCGCATCCGATAGATTCACATTTCCTCCGAACATCAGCGTTACGGTTGGGTCGTAAGGATTAGCAACTTGCTTTTGCTGTACTACTGGTACCACTTCTAAGGCCGCTTGCACCGTATCCGCACGTTTTGGAGGCGGTCCCGATATTACCCCAGCTTGCTGATACCCGGATACTGGGGATACTAACCGCAGGGTAAGAGCCTCGTGGTAGCTCACCCAACACCCTAAAATAAATGAGGCAAGTGCCGAGCCCACTAGCAGCAGAGAACGATACGTTTTAAATTTAACCCAATCGACGGCCTGTAGGGAACGGTAACGCCGCTGCTGGCGGTTTGCCGGAGTGACAATTCGCACTGACTGTTTCCAGAGAATTTCTGGTTCCCCAGCCAAGCGCGCGTGAATTCGCACTCCTTGTACTGCTGGCGAGTTGAGTCTCCAGAGTTGGTGGCAAATAAATTTGACTAAGCCTTCCCGGAGAGTGCTCCCCAGTAATCTAGTATCTGGCGCAAATTCGCGCTGAAATTCTACGAGGATTTGGACGCAGCCGGCATGAGCCTGTTCGACGCGGGCATAAATCCCTTCGGGTCGCAGCAAGCTGTCAATCCAGTAATTGAGGGCTTGAAAGTTGCCCGATCGCGCTAGATCCAAGATAGACGGCTGCGACCAATTTTCTGCGTACACCATCAATTAGCCTCCTTAATACCCACAAGCGATGACTCCTATTTGTTTTGAACAGAACCGCAATTCTTTTAGCTTAACCGCCACAGGTTCCGCTGCCCGTTTTGAAGCTTGTTGTTGGCCGCCACCATTTTCTACATTCAGGGCCTGCCTGCTGTCAATGATTTTTATCACACTTGGGTCAATCGATTTTAAATTTGAGATTTGAGATTTTAGATTGAGTTCAGAGGGGGTGCTGGGGGCTAGAAAAAACCTCCAAGCAACA
>NZ_JAUBRK010000055.1:5677-52836 GCF_036701825.1 Microcoleus sp. MOSTC5
GGTTTCTGAGCCAATTGAGGCACAAGAGAGGGAGATTTCTGAGGCAGAGTCTGTTTTTATTGTCGCTGTTTGAGTGTCGCTTTGGAGCTTTCGCTTTGACATTTGAGATTTGAGATTGAGCCAAGAGGGGTTAGCGGGCGATCGAACAAACCTCCAAGCAACAGGTTTCTGAGCCAATTGAGGCACAAGAGAGGGAGATTTCTGAGGCAGAGTCTGTTTTTATTGTCGCTGTTTGAGTGTGGCTTTGGAGCTTTGGAGCTTTGAGATTTGAGATTGAGTCAAGAAACGTTAGTGGGCGCGATCGAACAAACGTCGAAACAAGAGGTTTCTGGGGGAATTGAGGCACAAGAGAGGGAGATTTCTGAGGCAGAGTCTGTTTTTATTGTCGCTGTTAATCGCGATCGCGGGAGTCAAGTTTTGATGCTCCGATCTGTGCTGGCAAATGCCTCCCGCGAGGGATGCCACTGGCTGCACAACCTGTAATTGGATAAATGGCGTACTAGATAGATTTGGTGGTAAAATCAAGTTTGGTAACTCCCATCGGTACAAAAGTTTCGGAAAACGTGAAAATGGCCAGTCCATACGGCTGTGCCTTCCGATGTAAAACCCAAAGTACGTTACGGTAAACAGGTCATATTTTAAGCAAGTTAAACTGCGCAGGAGAACTGACAAATGCTACAGCGCAAAATCTATCAACTCTGTTGTGATGGTCGTGAGGTTTCTATTTTTCTTCGAGATCAGCAACGTTGGATAGAGCGCGCTCGTATCCTAGATATTGAAGGGGATCTAGTCACGCTGCGCTACGAAACCGACGAAGAAGACGAAATCAGCTCTTGGGAAGAAATGGTGCGTCTCGAAAGTATTGGAGCTGTGTCCCAGAAGTTGGCTTCGGTGTCCAGAACTAACTGCGAGCCCCTAGTTTCTGACGATTGTCCCGAAGCCGAACAAATTCGCAATCACTACCCGGACTCGAATTTGGAATAGTTTTGAGCTCGCGCTTGAGGCACAAGGAAAACTTGAGAGAAAAGAAAACGACTTTTCTCCCTTTTTCCTGGAGGAATTACGCAAAAAACCCGGTTTAGACCAAAAATATTCTCGGTTGTGACCAAATAAGGTATTTTGCCTTTAAATTTAAGCTTTATGGCGGGCTCTCCTGCCCACCCCACAAGAGCTTAAGTACACAGTAGTTGAAAAATTATTCAATGCGCGATACCTTACCCCTGGTTAAACGGGGTTTTTTGTCTGGGTACGTCTAGGACTGTTTTTTTTTTCTTTGCCTGCTGGCTGGTTTCGAGGTGCCCGACAGCTTATTCGCCGTCTGTTTCCCCATCTAGGAAAAGTTCGGACTCCGGTATCGCTTTAAACACCGGACAGAAACCGTCGGGGGTAACTTTAAAGCCAAACAAAGCAGATAATTGGTTCCAACAGCGCTGGCCCCGGTAGTGCTGGCAATTGCCGCAGCATTCGAGGTTTGCCTGAACGGCGCTGCCTTGAAAAAGCAGTTCCCGCTGGGAGATGCCCCGCAGTACCAGTTCTTCGCCTTGCCACCGCGCTTCTACCAAACCGGTATCG
Organism: Microcoleus sp. MOSTC5; assembly: GCF_036701825.1. Classification (NCBI taxonomy): domain Bacteria; kingdom Bacillati; phylum Cyanobacteriota; class Cyanophyceae; order Oscillatoriales; family Microcoleaceae; genus Microcoleus; species Microcoleus sp. MOSTC5. Next base: position 7,250 of record NZ_JAUBRK010000055.1, read on the forward strand.
GCAAAATTGGCCCATCGAGGGTCGGCTGTAATCGGACTCGGCAAGCTAATTGCTACCTCTGTCCCCAATTCGCTGAGTTCTCCCTCATAGTTAGTTTCCGGGATAGCGGGCTGCAAAAACATTTCCCCGATCGGCAGTTCTACAAGTGTTCCGACCGCCGGAGTGTGCAACTGGTAGCGGTTTCGCAGCTCGTCCAAGTTAGCCAAGTCAGCCAAATATGCAGGGGAACCGTGGAGTAAAATTACGTGCTGGGGACGCAAATTGTGGATGAGCTGGGTAGTCCCTGGGCCGTCGCAGTGTTCGGCTAGCAGATAAGTTTCGACGCTTCTGACTCCAGATTCGGGCCAGTTGCTGACGGGATATCCGGGTTTTTGAGGTGCGAGCAAAATCCAAGGATTTGTGCGATCGGCAACATACAAAGCCAAATCAGCAATTTGGTCAGTAATCACAATACACGGCGTGGAACCCAATCCGAGGCGCTGTTCGGCAGACAGCCGGCGGACGCGGGGTTTCACCCTTTCGTCCCAAAACAAAGGTTGGTGCAGAGCAAAATTTTGGACGGCGGTGGGAAATTGGGGCAACAGTTCCAGATAAGCGTCGCACCCGTCGGCGACAGTGCCGTCCACCCAAATATCCAAGTCGCGGCCAGTAAAGTAGTGGTGACTGCGGAGCAGCATCAGCAGTTCTTGGCCCAAACCGAGTGCCGGCGCGGGCAGCAGTACCGAGTACCCGTCGGCGATGGCGCGGTGGATGCGATCGGCTAACTGATTTTCCAGTTGTCGGCGGTGAGGGTGGCGCGCCGTGCCGTAACTGCCTTCCAAAATTAAAACATCGGGTTTCATGCCCCTGAGTTCTCCCAGCGGCAAACCTTCCACCAAACGAGAATTGGACAGGAAAAAGTCGCCGGTGTAAACCAGGGTGTAGGTGCGGTGGGGGGCGGCATAAGTCAGGATCACAGTCGCCGCTCCGGGCAAATGGCCAGACGGGAACAACTGCACGCTAAGTCCCGGGCGCAGTTCGATCGGCGACTGCCAGGGCAGTGCCTGACAGAACCGAGACTCTGGCTGCTGAGACCGGGATGGCCAGTTGAGCGGTAGCAGCCGCGTTGTCACTTCGCTGGCGTAAATTGGCAAGTGGGGGAAAGATTGATGGAGTGCTAGCAAACCTCTGGCGTGGTCAGAGTGGGCGTGGGTGCACACCACAAAATCGGCTGGCAGCGATCGATTTAGTGTCGCTGACAGGGGTGCAATATCCTCTATACCGCAGTCGAGTAAAATGCGGTGCGGCCCCATTCGGACTAGCAGACAGACCCCTTCCTGTGCGTGGCCTGCGCCGTAAGGTAAACAATCGAGATCCATCACTGCGGTTAGCTCCCTGCTTTGCACGCAACTTGCAGTATCGCCACATTTAAACATCGGTTGCGACTGCATTCATTCGATCGAGTTCACTCCCGGACACAGAAACCGGGTTTGATGGACGAAAACACTTTGTTGCCGCCCTCGCTCCGGGTAAATAAACCCGGTTTCTGTAAAGTTTTGGTGCGTAAGCCCTGGAGTTAAATGTTTGCTCGAAGGCTCCGGCTCCCGTGCAAGGAAAGTAATTGCACTTAAGATTTGATGCAGTGCCAGGAAAGCGATTTTCCCAAGGCCTTGACCTGACGGGCATTCGGCCTTCGACAAAGTTCATGTTACTGGTTCTGGCATCAAAAGTTACATTTTATTGCACCATGTAAGACCAGCGAACTCGATCTCATATTCTGAGTTTTAAACCTTTTTCCACAATTTGCGCTTGCTAAAAGCTGGTCTTTTTTATGAGAAGATTTTAAATCAGATGCCCAAACATCTTGATAAAACTTTACAAATCTTCATTTTTTGGGTTTTGAGGGCGGTGTATAGTCCAATCTGAAAAACTTGGAGAACAAGAATCGTGCTAGCTAACTGCTTTGGTCAGGGCAGAGAGAGGCTTTATGAGTTCGATCGGTTTCTTTGTAAAAGTTTGATACATTTTTCTAAGCAAACCTTGTGGCTATCCTGGAGAGAGTTTAAATGGATTTTTGACCCCGCCCAAAAACGGATACAAGTTTCCGACAGTAGTCGCCAGCCACCCAAAGTTGTAGACTCTTGTTCTAGTTCCCAGATTCATCGGGAGTAAATCTCAAATCGTTCGACTCAGCGCGACTCGGCTCAGTGCTCGCCTAACGTTGGAGCATGGCTCGACTGAGCGTCGAACGTTTCGGCGAAGTCTCACGCCGAAGTCTCAAACCTCAAATCTCAAATCGCCTGACTGCCCCATAATAGGTTTGTTTACTCCGCTCATTGACTAGGGGACAAAACGATACGTTCTTTTGTTTTACCCCCAACACAGCCACATCAATTCCGACAATAAATGATATTCATCCTGTAAAAATACCACTAACTTGCCAGAAGTAATCTCGGCTCGGTGAGTGTCCAACCCGTCTGTAATATGCTGTTTTTTTTATCATTGCTGGGTCTTATTTAGGGTTGCGTTTTTGAGTTTTTTTCAGCTAATTAGTGCCTGGTTGAACTTTGTGGAATAGTTTTGTGCGGAGTCAAATACCAGATCGTAGTTCTCCAATATGTATCCTTGCATTTCTGTGATATTCCAGTTTTTTGACGGCAGCCAGCAAACGACTGCTGCGCTTTGCGCAGATTATAAATAACCGGCTTAACCTAGTCGATCTACCAGTTTTAACCGGAACTTACCCCGTGTGCGGGGTAAGTTCCGTTTGAAACAACTTCGTGTACTCAAACTCCCTGATTGCATGGAAGCTACTAGCATTTACGGGGAAGCTTTAGCCGAATTCCTCCATTTGGCTCGTTATCAGGTTAGTATCGTCAATCCTGCCAGGATTAAAGGGTTTGCTAAAAGCGAACTTTTGCGAACCCAAGCCGATTCCGTAGATGCGACACTGATTGCTCGTTTTTGTGCATCTGTTAAACCCTCATTCTCGACACCTACTGCACCTGAAGTTAAGGAATTACAAGCTGGCTTTGCGATCGGTCGAATCTGCGAGCGAAATGTCAACTCAATAACAGAACCGTCGGGAAACAGCTAGATCAACTGTTGCTTCCCTTACGCGAGCATATTTGGAGTATCTTAAACAGTAATAACAACCGATCAAATAACTGATTAGTGACCATTTTGACCAACACCCCCATTTTTTAAAAAAGGGTGAAATCTTGACCTCAATTCCGGAATTGGTGAACAAACGGCATCCATATTATTACCGTAAATTGGTGAGGTTTTTGATTAAGAGAATGCCTGTAAATTAGCAGCTTATGCAGGAGGCTTCACTCCCTGCAAATGCAATTCTGGGACTTCTATTAAAGGCAAAACTCGTTTGTCATACGCCGGCAATATCCGACTGCGAAAAGCTTTGTATTTGCTGGCTGTGGTGGCGATGCCCTGCAATCCGTTACTCAAAGCAATGAGTGAGCGATTATTGGGTTGTGCAAAGGTCAAAATGCAGGTGATTGGTGCAATGATATCCGAAGTTGGTGCATTTGGCTTTTGGGATTTTAAAATCCCAAAAGCCTTTCGATCCCAATTATGCGATCGCTACCGCTTGACAGGTCAAAACAGTATCTACAAGACCCTAGAAAATATTATTGTTTTTTGTGCTGTTCTACTTGGCATGGGGATTTATTCCCAAAAATTAGTATTTTATTTGTTGCCTCTATATTATCGCAACGGACTTGGGATTGCTAGAAAACTACTACTCGCGAAAGTTGGAATGGGGAGAGTTTTTAATTGTTTGGTATTTTGTCGAGCATAGTACCCGATCGCAATTAAAGCTGAAATGAGGAGCGAGCCCACAAACCCGGTTTTCTCAAAAAATCTGGTTTTTAAATGTGGCATTAATGGCGAGGCTTGCTAGCGCAACGGCTGCCAATAGCACCTGCAATTGACACAAGCCTCAACGAGCGCTCGTTTTTGACGGCAAATATAATGTACGAAAAAAACTTGACATCAGCAGGTCATCGAAAGTTAAAATATGAATAACAGCAATAACAAAAATGAGGCTTTATGTTTGATTCGCAAGCCGGGAGCGACAAGTATAGCATTAATAAATTGCTATCTTCTAAAACAATTTTGGCTAAAAAACATCCGGGAAAATACGGATTATTTATGAGTTTTTCACAATCTAAAATTTAGAATCTAAAATCTACAATCTTAAGATGGCATAACTCATGGCAACAGCTATTCTTGACCTGGAAATCTCCAAACTTCCGCCCGAAATTACGGTTGAGGAGCGTTACAGCAAAGCCTTGGTTTTAATTCGACTGCACGGAAAACCGATCGGCCAAGCTCTACTTTCGGTAGTCAGAGGTAGCATTGAGGGATCTCAATTGCAGGAAACACTGATGAATGCTGCGGGGGAGAATCTTTGGAAAAATTGGCTCTACGATTCCCTCGCATGGGACGAACGCGGGCCCCTGCAGGCAATGCCGATCGCCACAGTAGCGGTTTGCACGCGCGATCGCCCGGAAGATTTGCGGCGCACTCTTGAAGCGTTTATGCAGCTCCCAGACGACGGTCAGGAATACTTAGTAATTGACAATTGTCCCGCCACGGACGCTACCGAGGAACTGGTCAAAAATTACCCAAAAGTCCGCTATGTTCGCGAAGACGTACCGGGTTCCAGCGCTGCCCGCAACCGAGCTTTACGCGAAGCTAAACACGAATTCGTAGCCTTTACAGATGACGACGCGGCCCCCGATCCCAACTGGCTGCGATCGCTCTTGTGGAATTTTAGCGATCCGCGAGTGATGTGCGTCACGGGGCTGGTGATGCCCTTGGAACTAGAAACCGAAGCGCAAGAATGGTTCGAGCGCTATAGCCCCCACGGGCGGGGCTTCGATCGCCGAATTTTTGACGGGGCGCACTGCAACCCGCTGGTTGTCGCTCCTGTGGGGGTTTCGGCGAGTATGGCTTTGCGGAAAAGTTCGATCGACTGTATCGGCTTGTTTGACGAGGCTTTAGGGGCGGGAACGCCCACTGTCGGAGGGGAAGACTGTGAACTCTTTGCCCGCATTTTGCGCGCGGGCTACTGCATCGTCTACGAGCCGAGAGCTTTGAGCTGGCACCGCCATCGGCGCACCTGGGAAGAATTGCAAAAAACGCTCCAAGGCTACGGCATCGGAGTCTATGCTTTCTGGACGCGGATGTTTGTAATCAACAGAGAATTCAGTGTGCTGCGGTTAGCTTGGGGATGGTTGCATTCCAAGCAAATTCCTGAATTATTTGCTTCTTTGCGAAAGCAACCCGAGTCGATTCCGAGCGATTTGCTGTTGGCTCAACTGCGGGGCTGTGTCAGTGGGCCGATGGCTTATTTTGCTTCTCGCAAGTGGTTGCAAGAAATTAAGGGGAGCAATGAATAGGGAGTTTTAGATTATTTTTAACCGCAGATGAAAGCAGATGAAATGTAGATGAAGTTAATTTTGGTAATGTAAATATGGAAAATTTGACTGTTAGCGTAATTATTCCCACTCACAATCGAAGTTCTTCGCTGCGGCGGGCTTTGGATGCTTTGCACTCGCAAACTTATCCGATCGAGCTGATCGAAGTTATTGTAGTGGCAGATAGCTGCATTGACGATACTTTGGCAATGCTACAAGACTACAAAGCTCCGTTTAAACTGCACGCGAACGAGGTAAATTGCCGGAGTGCTGCCATCGCCCGCAATACGGGAGCGGCTTCGGCTACGGGGCAATTGCTGCTGTTTCTCGACGACGATATCGAAGCCCTGCCGCCTTTGGTGGAAAGCCACGCGCGCGCTCACCGAGAGCGTCCGGGATCTGCTGTCATGGGCCCATATCCGCCTAAGTTGCACGGAGGAACTAGACTTTTTGACGTGGAAGTGCGATCGTGGTGGGAAGACAAGTTTTATCAGATGAGCCAGCCCGGTCACCGATTTACTTATAAAGATTTGCTCAGCGGCAACCTTTCTTTGGATGCAGAACTGTTTGCTCGTCTCGATGGCTTTGATTCGGCTTTCGGGAACTGCGGCGGGGAAGATTACGAGTTTGGGGTGCGTTTGCTGAAAGCTGATGTACCTGTTGTTGTGGCTGCTGAAGCAGTGGGCTATCATTACGAACACGAAACCAACAATATCGATCGCTCTTTCCGCCGATTTCGTCAGGAAGGGCGCTCGGATGTTTTGATCGGCCACCGACACCCGGAACTTAAACCGACACTGCCGATAGCAGCCTACGAAACTGCTTACTCGCTGGTAGATAAAATTCTGGTAGCTGTCACGTTTTTCTGCCCGGCTGCTGTGGATTGGCTGGTTCTGGGACTGAGGAAATCCCTTGATTTACTCGAAAGCTTGCGGATGCGGGGAACTTGGCGCTGGTTGCGGGCAAAATTGCGCGGTTATTGGTATTTGCGGGGTGTTATCGATGAGTTGAAAAGTAGATCGGCAATTTGTAGTTTTATGCAAGGAACCCCGGCCCGCGGCGATTTAGGCGGACATGAAATTAACATCGATTTGGAGCAAGGTTGGGAAGCCGCAGAAAGCCTGCTGGACGCGGAACGACCGGCTGGGGCTTACCTGTATTACGGTCAACAGAAAGTAGGCCACATTTTTCCGCAAGCGGGCGCGGAACCGCTGCGGGGCGCTCACTTGCGATCGATTCTGGCGCTTCACTTTGCCGAACCCCTGGCTCGGGCGATCGGGGTTAACGGTATGCCCTGCAAGGCTGAAACGATCGAAGAAAAGCCTTTAGTTGCTTTTAAAATGTACGAATTAGCAATTAATAAGTATGTCGGGGACTTTAAACTCAAAACTCCAACTTCAAAAGTTGGGAAATTGGAAAATTGGGAAATTGCAACTCAAAACTCCCAACTCAAAACTCAGAACTTTTCTCTCTAGTTCCCGCTGCACTATTTTTAGGAGCAACTTATGGCAATAAAAGTGATGGAAATTGAGTTGGCAGAACAGATTAATCCGATTCAAAAGCTCGGAAAATATGAAAGATTTCGCATTTTAGTTCGCTACCGGGGACGACCTCTGGGCTGGGCTTATGTTAGTAACAGTCCCTGGGAACAAACAATTGCGACCGATCGAGTGCGACAAACAATTGTGGATCAGTTAGGCAAAGAGTTGGTGCGATCGACTTTGGTAGAGTTCTTAGGCCAGGAACCAGCAGCAGTTTCCCATCGCCACCTGCCGTCAAAGAGCGTTGTCATCTGCACCCGCAACCGCACTGTGCCGCGGCTGGAAATTTGGAATTTTGTTTGCTCTCAGTGGCTGAACAGGTTGCTATTGCGTCGCTTGATGATTCCTGGCCGGTTGACCTGCAAATTGGTAGTGACTGAGTTGCTGGGAGTTCTGCAAAGTCCTTTTGCTTACAGGGAAGCGCACTTGCAAGCCCAGTGTTTGGCTGCTGTTCTTGGGGTTGAACCGCTGGTATGTGCCGGAGGTGTGCGGTGAGAAATGCGGGAACGCTGGTTTATCGGCGCAAAATTGCTCATTGGTTCGATTTACTGCGGGTGTTGGTCGATCGCGATATGAAATTACTTTACAAGCGATCGACCTTGGGGATTGCTTGGACTTTAATCAGTCCGCTGTTACAGTTGGCTGTATTTTCCTTTTTGTTTCGCTCTGTCGTACCCCTTAATATTCCAAAATTTTCTTCCTTTGCTTTCAGCGGCTTGTTAATCTGGAATTGGTCTCAAACGGTATTGTTTAAATCAACGGCATTAATTACCAATCATAAGCCACTAATCAGGCAGCCAAATTTCCCCCCGGCAATTTTGCCGGTAGTCGCGACGACGACGGGGCTCATTCACTTTTTCTTAGCATTGCCGGTGTTACTTATCTTTCTGGCAATTGATGGCGTTCCTCTGAATGCAGTGCTATTTTTGTTGCCACTGCTGATGATTATTCAGTTTTTCCTAACAGTTAGTTTTGCTTATCCCCTTGCCGCTTTGAATGTCACTTTCCGCGACACTCAGCACACTTTGGGAGTAGTTTTGCAGATGCTCTTTTACCTGACTCCGATTTTCTACGACATCAGCAGCGTCCCGGAAAAATTTAAGATTTTTTATTACTTAAATCCAATGGTGCCCCTGATTGAAGCTTACCGCGCCATACTTCTTAAAGGTATGCAGCCGGATTGGTCGGCTCTGTTAATTTTGAGCTTGGCTGTGGCGGCTCTTTTACCCATCGGACTGGGAATTTTTAGACGGCAAAGCGCTCATTTTGTGGAGGAAGTGTAAATGCGTGAAGCAATTATTGTCAAAGGTTTGGGTAAGCGTTTTAATCGCTACTCTACCGCGAAACCTAATACGATTATGGAAGCCGCTTTGTCCGGTTGGTGGAAGCTGAAGCCGGAGGCGAGTTTTTGGGCGCTGCGGAATATAAATTTTACTGTTTCTCCTGGCGAAATGCTGGGAATTCTTGGCAAGAATGGCGCGGGAAAATCAACGCTGCTGCAAGTTGTCGGCGGTATTTGCCGGGCTGAGGAAGGATCTATTAAAGTTAACGGCAGAATTGGCGGCTTGTTGGATTTGGGTGCGAGTTTTCACTCGGATCTAACGGGCAGAGAAAACGTATTTGTGGGTGCGGTGGTGGCCGGTTTGACTCGCCGGGAAGTGGCGCGCAGGTTTGACGATATTGTGGAATTTGCAGAGTTAAAACAGTTTATTGACAGCCCGACGCGGACTTACAGTACGGGGATGAAAATGCGGCTGGCTTTTTCGGTGGCGGTGCATACCGATCCCGAAGTGCTGTTAGTTGATGAACATTTGTCGGTTGGTGATGTGGCTTTTCAAACTAAATGTTTGAATAAGATAACTGAGTTTAAGAATCAAGGATGTGCGATTGTTTTGATTTCTCACACCGCGTCGCAAATTCAGAAAATGTGCGATCGGGCTTTGTGGCTAAAATCAGGTGAAATCGTTGCTTATGGCGAACCAGAAGTGGTAGTCGGTCAGTATTTGTCAGAAATGCGATCGTCCACATCAAATAGCACTCCTCTGCGTGCTGCTGAAGCTACAAGTAGCGGCTCGTCACAGCGAGGTAATCAGAATCGCTTCGGTTCTATGGAAGTAGAAATTACCGATGTCAAAGTGTCACCAAATACGGAAATAGATAGCGGTGAAGCTATTAGCATTGAAATTCATTATTCGGTATCGCAGGAAATTTCTGCTGCTATTTTTGCCGTAACAATCAGCAGGGAAGATGGTCAAAGCTGTTTTGAGACTAATACTAATCAAATGGGCAGACTGCTGCCGCTGGTGAAAGGGAAAGGCAAAATCCGGCTGCAAATCGACAGGCTGGATTTAGGAAACGGTCAGTATTACGTGAATGCTGGGGTTTACGAGGAAACTTTGGCTTACGCCTACGATTATCATTGGCAGGTTTATCCGCTGTACGTGCGATCGACTGTCAACCAAAAAACGATTCTTTGTCCGCCCTACCGTTGGGAATTTGAGGGCAAAATGCCGCTTCGGGATTTACCTGAACTAGCCTCTCTTACTTACGATTTGGATAAGAATAATCCCGGCTACGCCAAGATTTTGACTCAGTTGGAAAATAAGCAAAAACCTGACTTTTTAATTGTTGGCGCTCAAAACTGCGGCACGGAATATCTATACAGCAATCTCGAAAATCATTTGCAAATTATTAAAGAAGGTTCCCGGGACATTCACTTTTTTGATTTGAATTTTGAGCGTGGTGTTGAGTGGTACAGCAAGCAGTTGACGCGGAGTGTCGCGGGTGACAAGGTGCTGCTGTGGGAGATGACTCCTTACTATATTTATCATCCTTTGGTGGCGGAGCGAGTTTACAAGTGTTTCCCGGATGTTAAGCTGATTGTGATGCTGCAAAACCCAGTCAAACGAGCATGGATGCACTATCATTTAGAAGTGGCGAGTGGCTGCGAAAAGTTGGATTTTGAAAAAGCGATCGCTTCTGAACCTGATAGACTCAAAGGTGAGATTGAAAAAATCCAAGCTGATGAAAATTATTACAGTTTTAATCACCAGCATTATTCCTATTTGTCGCGGGGAATTTATGTAGAACAAATCAAAAACTGGCTCGACTATTTTCCGAGGGAACAGTTGCTAATTCTCAAAAGCGAAGATTTTTACGCAAATACCGACAAAGTATTTTCGGAAGTATTGAGTTTTTTGGATATTAGTGCGAGTGCAATTAAAGAATATCAAATAAATCATATCGATCGCTACAGCCAACTGCCGCCCGAAATCGAACAAAAATTGATAAATTATTTCAAACCTTACAATCAAGAACTTTCGGATTTGTTGAAAGAAAACTTTAATTGGAGTTAGGAAAAAAGTTTTTGCCCACATAGGAACAAAAAAGACAGAGATTTACCAATGATTTCTAATAAATGATACATGAATCATAGCTGTTTCTTCTCTTCATCTGTGCAGTTAGCGCTCTTTGCTGTTAATAAAAAAAAATCTAATTCACAAACCATTTATCAGCTATAAAAATGAAACGGATATTTTTACTAGGCTGTCCGAGAAGCGGCACAACCATGCTTCAAAGTTTATTAGCCGCTCATCCTGAAGTTATTTCTTTTCCTGAATCTAAGTTTTTTCACTATTTACTGTACAATAAGTTTGCGGGAAAGTTGCCAGGTAGGATGGAAGCTTTTTTTAAGGATGAGATTAATCGCCCTGAACTTTTACAAAATTTTGATGATAGTCAAACTGTGGCAACTAAAGTTAGTTGGTTTGTCGGAGTTTTGGATGGTTTGGCTGCGGAACAAAACAAAAGTATTTGGTTGGAAAAAACCCCGGAACACATATATTTTATTGAGGATATACAGCGCTTTTTGCCGGATGCTAAATTTATACACATTTTGCGAAACAGTATAGATACAATAGCTTCTCTGCATGAGGCTACTAGGAGTTCTCATGATTTGTGGGGGCCAGGTTGGGATTTAAACCACTGTATTACTCGCTGGAAAGAGGCGATTTTAATTAGTCACAAATATGCTAAAAAATCTAATCATATATTAGTCAACTATGAAGAAATTGTAGATAATAAAGTAAAAAAAATAAAAAACATATGTGATTTTATGGGCGTTGCCTATGATGAAAAAATGCTGGAACTTTATCAAGAAAAAGCCGTTAACCTCAGTTTAAATCTACCTTGGCACCAAGGGATTGAGAGAGAAGTTGAAAGTAATAAAAATCACAAATATCATAAAAATTTTACGAAAAATGAAATTAAATATATTTTAGATAAAATTAAGCGAGTCAAGGGTCAAGTTGCCTGGAAAGTTACGGTAGAAGTGAGCGAACCAATTTCCAATATTTGCGATATTCCGCAAATATGCGATCGCCTGTGCTGTACGATCGAACTAGAAGGAATTAAACTCGGTATTATTGAATTGCCGATTTGCGATGGCATGGTTGCGGCTTCGGTTTTGGCGGATGCGATAGCAGCCCAGTTTGCTTGGCCCATTCTCGATCGCTTCTTTCAACGCAATCGCAGCGAAAAAGGCAAGAGATTGTGGCAAACTTTGCTGGGATCATTGCACAATAAAAATGACTGGACGCTATTTTTGCAAGAATTATGGGGGCGTCCGCATTGGCATTTGGAGGATTTCTACAAGCCAGAAATAGCAGAGGAAGTCCCAACAATTACGAGCGAAAAAAAATTGATTGCCTTAGAAGTTAGCGAGGATTTTCCTAATATACAAGTTGATATTTGTGAAATTGACGTGCTGGTGAAAGTAGGCGGCGTTGCTGTCGGTATTGTCAGTGTTGCTGTGGAAAATAATTTTGTTTCTGCTCAAAAATTGCGATCGACTATTACTCGAATTAGTGGTTTTGAGTTGTGCGTCGCCACGGTGCGAGAAGCTTTGCTGGGAAAACCGCTCAACGGCAAGCAATCGCTGCGATCGCGCTTAGCCTCTTGTGCTAAACAAAGGTCGGATTTGCCCGACTCGTTGAATGCACCGGGTGCTGAGGGCATTTACCCGCCAAATGCGGTAATGTTCGGCAGGCGATCGGGTGCGATCGGGACGAGTGTCAGCCGCCGGGCCGCACTCCCAGCCGCGGCGCTGCGGGAAATCGCGTCAGCGGCGGCAATTGCGGGGGAAACTACAATGGAAATTGCCTCAGAAAACGAGTTTCCAAAGCAAGTATTTTACGCACCGGAAATTATTGGGCGAAAATCGCCGTATGGGGAAGTTTCTCACTCGGTGAAACCTCAAGTTTTTGACAATCATAGCGTTACACAAAGGCTGCCGATTCTCGCCTACCGTCGCATTTCTCCTGACGGTTTAGACGCAGTTACCCCCCAGGTTTTGGAACAACAGTTGCAGTATCTTAAAGATCGTGCTTATTATAGTGCGAGTTGGGAAGATTGGCGAAGTGCGAAACTGGATAAAACTCCTTTACCCGGTAAAGCTGTATCGATCACTTTTGATGGTGGCTATCTCGACTTTTTCCAATATGCTTGGCCTGTGCTAAAACGCTTTGATTTTACAGCGACTGTTTTTCTGGTAGCGGAGTCGATAGGAAAGACAAGTAGTTGGGAAAAAGCCGAATTTGAAGAAGTGCAGTTAATGGGATGGCCGGAAATTCGCCAACTGCGGGATGCAGGGATTAAATTCGGTTCTATGTCTGCTACTTATCAACCTCTAACTGCATTGTCGCCGACAGAAATTGTGCGGGAGGGGGCGAAATCCCGTGCTATCTTGGAAAGGGGATTAGAGAAATCTGTTAAATGTTTTGCCTATCCTTACGGGGATGTCGATCCAATTGTAGCGCATTTAATTGGAGCGACTGGGTATACTTTTGGTGTATCATATAGGTCAAATTTTAGCAGTTTTGACGATGATTTACTGTCGCTGCCGCGCATTCAAGTCACAGCAGAAAATTTTTTATGGCAATTAGGTTTGTAGGGCGCGTCAGCCAGCGAGATTTTTGCCTCAACTAAAAATTTCTCAACTGGCGCACCTTACAAGTGAAATCGCTTAATCAATCCCTTGATTTTCCGCTGCAAATAACCGCCTAGCCCTCTGGAAATCTTCTCAAACTTATAATAAAATAAAATATCCATAACATCTTCTGTTTTCATATACTTTAAATAAGAAATCATTTTATCTGTGAGTTCATCATTAACATCATCGATATATTTTCTCACAGCCAACCTTTCCGAAATATTCCATTTTTTATCAAACTTGCGGTGCATTTCTGTCTCATAATCCCGAAAATCTGAGATTTTACCCTCCAAATACCTTTGAATATATTTCCCCGCTATTTCCGCACCATCCATCCCGTGTCTAATTCCTTCGCCACCCAAAAAATTTACTGTCGAGACACTATCGCCGATCGCAATTATATTATTATGCTTGCAATAAATATCTTTCAAACCAGGACTGTACTTCAGAGTCGAACCGTGTTTGTCAATAATTTTATAAGTTTTAGACTTCAGATATTCATCAATCAGTAAATCAATATATTTTTTCAGCGGTGACAAATGCCTCACCGTTTTCGCATCTAAAAAAATGCGACCCGCACCAACTTTCAGCCTGTTCTGTTCCATTGGGAATATCCAGGAATAACCCTTCGGCATCCATTTATCGCCCAAAAAAAAGATTAAATCACCGCTGTATTTATTGTAAACTTCTGGCTCTACTTCAATTAAATATTCGATGCCGGTTCCCGACAAAAAATCGGGCTTATCCTTCTCTTTTTCGTACATAATCGCCCTAGCAAAGCCAGTAGCATCAACCAATACTTTCGTGCTAACTTTGATAACTTGACCGTCGGATAACTGTTTAAATTCTACTGTTGTTTCGCCCTTGGCTTGTGAATGTCCGGTGTAACGATAACCAAGCCAAACTTCACCGCCAAATCGCTCAACTTCGCTGGCTAGAAATTCTCTAAATTTAGCAAAGTTGAGAACAACTCCCAACCTTTCTGGAGACTCCCAACTTTGACTGACTTTGCTAGTTTCAATAGTAAGTTTGTGCCAAAAACTGCCGATTACGAATTCAGGTAAATCAAATTTAGAGAGGGTTTCTAGAGGTGTAGCGGCGCTAGAAAAGTCATTTTTATTAAAATTGTCGTTTTGCTCTGCCAGCAATACTTTGTGGCCAGATTGGGCTAGGATTCTCGCGCAGTGACCGCCTGCTGGGCCTGCTCCTACTATTACTATGTCAAAACTTTTTAAATTCATTTTGATTTTAACTCGCTCCCAATGTCAAAACACCCGCAGGGATATCAACTACTAACCGCCGATTTTTCAGCCACTGGCGGCCGATTAAAATTTCCGGTACTCCCTCACCCACATGAACGGGAATGTCAAATTCTAGGTACTCAATACGCACTTTTCCTACATAAAGTTCAAAATCAAATTCTCCCTTAGCTGTTCGCATTTTTTCTTGTTTCACATATGTCGAATCAAGTCCCTCTAAATCCTGACTGTCCATTGCTAACCAGCCAGAAAAACCTGTATCAAGCAGAGCATCAACAGGTAATTCTAAGCCGTTATCAGCAATCAGTTCAAGTTCAAAAAATAGCTCGTCCTCATCACCAAATCTTCCTTGAATCATATTGTGCCACAAACTCCGGTTTCATTGATCCGAAAAACGTGCAATTTAGCTTTCGGGTATTTCTCATGGGCTAGGTTTGCAACTTGCATATCATCTTTGTCGATAAAATATTCCCCGCTGTCGGGTTCAACGGCCATGTACCAGTTGTAGTGAGTGTCGATTAATTCTGGTTTAAGGCGATCGAAAATTGGTTTGCAGCGCTGATAAAATGTTTCTCTTTCGGCTCGCCACTGGGCTTTTTTTTCTTCTGACCATTGAATTTCTGGGAACAGTCTTCCCCGCCGCACGGTACGATTTGGTTTCACGTTAGTCATTGTTTTTTCTCCCTTATCCTCAAATCTTCCTTCAATCATGCTGCTCTTTCACTGTCATAGATCGGATATCGAAGAGTAAGGTGCGCTAGGCGCACCCTACAATTCTAGCTATTTCACGCTAACAGGTGACTGTTTGCGGCTGAATGTTGCTAAGATGCGATCGACCATTTGCGGTGGAGTTAGCCCTAAACTTGCAAATGATTGCTCTGGCGTTGCATGATCTACTAATGTATCCGGTACGCCCAGCCGCATCAGCGACACGAGGACATTATTGTCGAGCAAAGATTCGGCTACTGCTGAACCAAAACCACCCATCAAACAGCCTTCTTCTAAAGTGACAACTCGCCCGATTCGCTGTGCTAAAGGCAAGATTAATTCGGTGTCCAAAGGCTTGACAAAACGCGCATTGATTACAGTGGCTTCAATGCCGTGTTCGCTCAGCATCTCGGCAGTTTGCATCGCCGGATAAACCATTGAACCGTAACCCAATATCAGCAAATCATCGCCGTTGCGGAGAATTTCGGCTTTGCCGATCGGCAATTCTTCCCAACCTTCCTCCATCAGAGGCACGCCGTAACCGTTACCGCGCGGGTAACGCATGGCGATCGGGCCGCTTGTGTGGTTGATTCCCGTGACTATCATCCGCTGCAATTCTGCCTCGTCTTTGGGTGCCATAATTGTCATATTTGGCAGACAGCGCAAGTAGGAAATATCGTACATTCCTTGGTGGGTGGGGCCGTCAGCACCGACAATGCCGGCTCGATCCAAACAGAAGAAAACGGGCAAATTTTGGATGCAGACATCGTGAACTATTTGATCGTATGCCCGCTGCAAAAAGGTCGAGTAAATTGCTACAACGGGGCGCATTCCTTCGCAGGCTAAACCAGCCGATAAAGTCACGGCGTGCTGTTCGGCAATGCCGACATCGATGTACTGTTTCGGCAGTTTTTCCTGAAGTTTATCCAGACCTGTTCCGGTTGCCATTGCAGCGGTAATGCCGACAATTTTTGGATTATTTTCTGCTAGCTTGACCAGGGCGTGGGTAAAGACTTTCGAGTAAGCAGGAGGCTTGGGTTTGGTGGAGGGAATGCCTTTGCCGGTGGCTAAGTTAAAGGGATTTTGGGCGTGATATCCTACTTGGTCTTTTTCGGCGATCGCATATCCTTTGCCCTTCACAGTCACAACGTGAACTAGCACCGGGCCTTGGATGGTATGACCTTGTTTGAAAGTGGCAATTAACTCTTCCAAATTGTGTCCGTCTACCGGGCCCATGTAAGTAAAGCCCAATTCTTCAATTACGGCTCCAACTTTCGAGACTGCCAAGCGTTTCATCCCTTCTTTGAGGCGTTCCATTTCTGGGGTAAAAGTTTCGCCGACAAAGGGAATATGTTTGAATTGTTCCTCTAAGTTATCTTTGAGAAATTGCACCGGCTGCGAGAGTCGCATCTTGTTCAAATAGCGGGTAATCGCGCCGACATTGGGCGAGATTGACATCTCGTTGTCGTTGAGCACTACCATCAGATTGGTTTTCGGCATATGGCCCGCGTGGTTGATCGCTTCGAGTGCCATGCCGCCAGTCAATGCACCGTCGCCGATGACTGCTACTGTTTTAAAGTTTTCGCCCTTGAGGTCGCGCGCCATCGCCATCCCTAAAGCTGCTGAGATGCTCGTGGAAGCGTGGCCAGCACCAAAATGGTCAAATTTGCTCTCGCAGCGCTTGAGATAGCCTGCAACGCCGTCTTTTTGGCGGAGGGTGTGGAATTGGTTGTAGCGGCCGGTTATCAATTTGTGAGGATAAGCTTGGTGGCCGACATCCCAGGTAACTTTGTCGCGATCGAGGTCAAGTGTTTGGTAGAGTGCTAAGGTCAGTTCCACTACACCCAATCCGGGGCCGAGGTGCCCGCCGCTGGCTGCTACAGTTTCTAAATGCTTTTCTCGAATTTGTCGGGCAATTTGTTCGAGTTGATGAATCGAGAGACCGTGTAATTGGTTTGGGTGAGTCAGTTCGCTCAGATGCATATTTTAAAATCTTGCTCCTGTGAATCAGGACGAATCCTTAACAGATATAGGTTTGGCTTGCGACGTTGGGTACGCGCAAACGTTAGAATAGTTTAACGGTTATTTGAGAAAAACTGTTAGGCGTAAGATTTTTGTTATTTTTGGTCTGGTAATTATAGTTAATAACTTGTGCGCCGTCAATATAAAAAAAGCTTATGTTGTTAGTTGCTAATGGCTAGTTGTTAGCTGCATGGGGATTCTTAAGCATTTAAAGCTAAAACCCCACCTAAAAAAATAGAATATTCAAATACCCGACTTTTTAAAGAAGTCGGGTATCTAACAGAAAAACGTTTGACGTTTAATTAGAGCGACTTACTTCCTTTTTGTCAGGAAAGGACGAGTTCCCTTTTCTATTAATCGGTTTTCTAGTTAAAACAAAAAAGGATCTCGCTCTCATCAATTACAACATTTGCTCTCATTGAGCCGATCGAACTTCTGGCAATTTCTCGGCCCCAGTCGTATCGAAAACGATCGCGTGTTTAGCCCCCGGCAACAACCGCCGTAAAATCTGGAGATATCCCTCTGCATCGCCTCGGCGGTGGAACCTTGCCACAACCAATCGCTGCATATTTGGCAGTTGCCGCACGATACACCAGGGATGAGTGTTTAATTTGGGCTTTGATGTTGGTATCATAGGGTAATCCTTCCCCGCGTTTGCGGAGAGTGATAGAAAAGGCGATCGCCCTTAAGTTTTCCAGGCTAGGAGGGCGATCGTTTTCAGTGTACATAGCTATTGTATGTTGCATACGCATCAATATCAAGCTAAAGCATGGGATACGTTAGACTGCGGATTCGAGAACTAGCTGAGCAAAAGGGTTGGACTCTAAAGCAAGTTGCCGATCGATCGGGAGTGAATTACAACACTGTTAGAAGCTACGTTCAGCGCGATGCTTTGAACACGGCCGATATTTCTGCTGTCTACAAAATAGCCCGCGCCTTCGACGTGACAATGGAAGATTTAGTTGAGGTTTTGGAAGATTGAGGGATCACAAATGGCGCTCATCTAACAACTACCGTAGGGTACGTCGCCTGAAAACATATCAAAATAAGCTCGATAATCTTATCGGCGACGCACCAGACAAAATGCGTCGCCTGAAAACTAAGAATCTCGTAAACCCGCTCCCCGTGCTAAACTCGGGTTTGACTTTGCCAAATTTCTGCCAACAGCCGCTCTTGACTTTTCGCCGGTTCTTTGCAAGTCAAACACTCGCAAACTAACCCGATAACCCCTTCAGGCAAATCAGCCTCAATTTGACAGACAGCAGTCGGATAATACTGGGAAATCAACCCCGAAATCTGGTCGGGAGTCGTGCGAATTAGGGTAGAATGCTGATACCAATCGAGAGCAGAAAACAAACTCGGACAAGCTTGCGGAGCATCTTGTACAATACTGCTGAAAGCTTGCAAACCTTGCTCCGCGCGATCGAGATATTCCAAATTTTGCGCCAGCAGTGCGAGGCGAACCAAAGATGCGATCGCAATTCCATTCGCCGCCGGAGTTGCGTTGTCTATATAGCTGCGTTCCCGCACCAACAAATCTCCGCTAGCATCCTTAGCAGTATTGTAATATCCTCCCAATTCCACGCTCCACAAAAACTCATCAAACTCTTCTTGTACCTGCACAGCTTTCTCCAACCAAAACTGAGAATTTGGCAACTGTTTTGCTTCTTCCCCGTTTCCTAAAGTCAAACTCGCTTGATGCAAATCCAACAATGCTTTCACAAACAAAGCATAATCTTCCGACTGCGCGGTTACAGCAGATTGTCCGTCATAATTCAACCGCTGAAACCGCCCATCCGTCCACTGATTCTCTAAAATAAAATTAGCCGTTGTCGCAGCTAATTCCAGATATTCCCAATTTCCAAAAACAGCCGCAGCGCGGGCTAAACCCGAAATCATTAAGCTATTCCAAGCAGCAATCATTTTCGTGTCAGTAACTGCGGGAATTCTACCCGGCCAACTGTCGTTTTTAGCTTCTTGATTGTTGCGGGCTGGGGGAAAAGTTTTTACAGTATCGGGATTGCCACCGTAGCGAACAGCAAAGAGTTTAGCCAAAGCCGTTTCTACCGTGTCGCTCAGTTTTCCCGGATGGCGGCGCTGCAATACATTTTGACCCTCAAAATTGCCGCTGCGACTAACAGTAAACTGTGCTTTAATTTCCGCCAATTCCTCAGCAGTTAACAGTTGTTCCAGTTCGGCATAAGTCCAGACATAAAATGCTCCTTCTTCCGGTTCAACTTCTTCAGAAGTGTTAAAGCTGTCCGCATCCTGTGCAGCATAAAAATAGCCTGTCGGCGCGGTCATTTCTCGCTTCAACCATTCTACTGTCCCCGCGATCGCAGTTTCAAAAGCGGGTTCTTGTATTCCCGCGCTCCACAAATTTGCTAAATATTCAACAATTTGACCGTTGTCGTAGAGCATTTTTTCAAAGTGCGGCACAGTCCAAGTCGCATCAACGGTGTAGCGGTGAAATCCGCCTCCTACGTGGTCGTAAATGCCGCCCAATGCTAAGTCTAATCCGCGCTGAGTGCAGACTTGTTTGCTGTCGTATTTTGATTCAAAATTAAATCGCGTTCCCCGCAGTGCTAGCTCAGCATAAGGTATCATCGGAAAGCTGGGGCCGGGGTTGCTGCCGGCAATAATTCCGGTGGTAGTTTCTAAGCCTTTTTGAAAAATTTCGCGATTTAATTCGGCGGTTACCCCTGACAGCGCTGCCGACTGTTGGAGGTTGCCTAAAATCTCTGCTTTGAAGGCTTCTACTTTGCCTTTTTCCGTGTCGTAAAAGCGGCGAATTGCTTGCAAAACTTCTAAAAATCCCGGTCGTCCGTAGCGCGGTTCTACGGGGAAATAAGTGCCTCCGTAGAAGGGAACTCGCTCGTCTGGAGTGAGAAAAACGTTGAGCGGCCAACCGCCTTGACCGGTCATCATTTGCAAGGTTTGCATATAAATGCTGTCAATATCCGGCCGTTCTTCGCGATCGACTTTTATCGGTATAAAGTGCGAATTCATGTATTGAGCGATCGCGCCATCGGAAAATGCTTCTCCTTCCATCACCGTACACCAGTGGCAGCTAGAGTAGCCAATTGACAGGAAAATCGGTTTATTTTCGCTCCGGGCCGCTTCCAAAGCTTCGTCGCACCAGGGCCACCAGTCGATCGGATTTTCGGCGTGTTTCCGCAGGTAAAGGCTTTGGGATTGAGCAAGACGGTTGACCATAATCAAATCCACTTTCACTCGTACTGGGTAAGCTTGTCAGTTCTCTAGCAGTTTAGCGCGAGATGTTTTAATTGAGTTGTTGCTGATAATTGTGTTTTAATGTTATGGCTGATTATCTCGATCTAACATGAGTTTATCATCTCGGAGAACCTTCAATCAACAGCTAGGACAATTTTTGCTGAGCGCCGCTGTTCCTCCTGCTGTTCTCAAACTGTACCAAACTACCTCTTCGGAACAAGGTTTATTAGAAACTAATCTTAACAATTCTCTGGCAAAAGCAGAGCCAGAAATAGAATTATTAGTCCCGACATTTTTAGGTAACGACAAGCGCCGTTTCTACGGCAGAGGTGTTCCGAAAAGTTTGAAGTTAATCGACAAATTTCAACTCGGCAGCGGCCGGACTTTTCTGGGAAGGCGGTCTGTAGTTTGGAGCGGCGCCGGTTGGACTGGACAGCCGACAATTACCAGAGACGGGGGAAAAATTTATTTAATTATAGGTGCTTATGACCACAATTTGCGCAAAATAGATATTGCTACAAATAAAGAAGTTTGGCGCTATAAATTTGATGATATAATTAAAGGTTCATCAACGATTTATATCGATGAAAAAGCCAGCGCCGAAAACAGAATTGTGATTTTGCAGGGAAGCCGCAGTGGCGGTGGTGGCAAAAATGTCGTGCCGAGTTTTAGGGCAATATCTTTTAGAACTGGCAAGGAACTTTGGAAATTGGATATCAGGAGAACGCCCAGCTACAGCCGCGATAATGACAGCAGCGCTTTGGACATCGGCGGTGGCGTTTTGTTCAATGCGGGGGAAAATGCGATCGCCTATTTTCTCGATAGTTCCACAAGCCAGGCAAAAATCAAACAAGGAATCAAGCAGCCCAATATCTTGTCGGAAGTACAGCTTTATGCAGCAGGAGATATCAGCAAGCACGGCGGAAACTTGGTAGCGGAATCATCCCCATCGAGGCTGAAAGATAGAATATTTATAGCTGCTGGTTCCGGTCATATTTACGGTATTAGCATTGAAACTAAAAAGATAGTCTGGGATTTCTATACGGGTTCAGATTTGGACGGAAGTGCTGTAATTTCTAAATCGGGTAAACTGTTTTGTGCGATTGAAAAACAATACATTCAGGGCAACGGCGGAGTGCTGAAGCTGAATCCAAACAAGGAACCGAATGCCTGTGTTGAATGGTTTTTGCCGACGGGAAATCGCCGACTTTCTAGCTGGGAAGGCGGAATAATTGGCTCGGTGGCATTGAATGACGAGTACAATTCAGGGGAGTTTCCGGCCCTGTTTGCCACAAATGCGATCGACGGCAATTTGTACATCGGTTCCCAAGATATGGTTACAGGTAAAAAAATTGCTGTACCTTGGCGGAAGCAGTCTTACGATACTCCGGTAATAGTGTTTAAAAAAGCCATTGGTTCTTCAATTTCTACTCCGATTTTTACCGATGGCAATAAGCTGATAAGTGCAGGATACAACGGTGTTTATTTGTTCAATTTGAATTGGGAACGAGCGAAGTCTGGGGATGAGAATGCTTTGAGAAATGCTAAAGGCGAGTTTTACCGTTTGAAAGTAATAGAATCAGGAAGATTTAAACCGGGTTTGTCATTTGAGGCGACGCCTGTAGTTTGGGACGGAATTGTGAGGATTTGTGCGAGGGATGGCTGGATGTATACTTTGGGGTGAACTACCTACACGGTTGGCGACTGTGCGAAGTGCGATCGCCTCCTCATTTTCCGGGTGTTGAAATCCGCCAATGTCACTACCTGCCGTTTAACTGCGGTTATCTCTATCATAGAAATGATGTCAGGAATTATAGGAAACTTGTTATGGCGACAAATGAAAGTCAAATAAATCAAATTTACGGATCAGAGGATGCTCAAGGTATTTTACAGCTTGCGATCGCGCGGCGCCAGGATGAAGGGGAATTATCCAGAGTCCAGCTTTTTGAGATTGCGGCGGAATTGGGCATTTCCGAACAGGATATTCTGGCGGCGGAACAGCAATGGTTAGCAACTAGAGGAGAAGTTCAAGAAAAGCTGGTTTTTAACACTTACCGTCGTCGCAAATTGCAGAAAAATGTGACAAAGTACGGCATTATCAATACTTTTTTAGTTTTGTTTAATCTAGCAGCAGCGCACGAGCTTTCTTGGTCGCTTTTTATTTTACTAACGTGGGGATTGGGATTGTCGCTGAATGCTTGGAATGTTTATCAAACTGAAGGGGAAGATTACGAACAAGCCTTTCAGCGGTGGCGTTTGAAGAAACAGGTAGGACAGTCGATCGGCACTGCGACGAATAAGTTTATGAAGTGGTTGCAATCGTGATTTTCTCTTAATAAAAAAGCTATCGCTTTTTCTTCAGATCAACTCCCGCCAATACAAATAACTAGCCAAGTCTAACACGTCTGCCGGAGAGAAATTGGGCAAATGATTAATAACTGCTGTAATTTTATCCGATATTTAAGTTAGCTCCGACATTCTTAGATGCTATTCTCTAGCCATTTTTATACATCATTAGTTGGTACTTTTGGCAATTATTTCCAAAATCCTGACAACAAAGTTGTGAGGGAGTAGCTGCTCGAAAGCAGCGCGAGATTTCCGGCAAACCTCAGCAAAATCCTCATCCGAAAGTTTATCGTGAAAAGCTTGGATATAATCTCCAATCCGATGAACTTCCGAAAAAGGAACGATAACGCAAAAATCTTCCCATTTCATCCCTCTCAACTCCGGTAACAATCTATTAGTATCAATGAAAACCGGAATTCTTCCTGCTGACATCACCTCCAAGAGCTGGTAACAGCCATTATCGTCTCCCCTCATCGCCAAGATATAAGCATTATTCTCGATATTTTCGATATACTCGGCTCTTTGGCGCTTTTTTTCTTCCAATGGCAGACTAAAAAACTCTCCCTTTCTTTCAATCACAGATGTTTGTAGATTTTTCGCTTTTCGCAATTCATTAATGATTTTTTTTCGGACTAATGCTGCAATCAACATTCGCCTTCCCAAATTCAAATTACGATTAACAGAAAGGTTGCCTGCCATCCAGTTAACCATAGAATCTGAAAATTTAATATAACGTAATATCAGGGAATTTAGTCGGGATGGATATTCACTATTTCCCACAAAACCGACAGTAGGAATTGATGGCTTTGAGATATTTACCTTCTCTCCCAATTCGTAAAGCCATTGGGGCGTAGGTATTGATTTTTCTTTCTTATCATTGTAAGTAGCCGATGCAAAAAATATTTCTCCTTGATAAGGCTTAAACTCCATACTGTTTGAAAAGGTGACGATAGTCCGTTTTGACCCTAATACTTGACGCCGGAATTTATTTAATTGACCTTCCTTCTTAAGGCCATAATAGCTTGAAATAAAATGTGGAGTTACCACAATCTTGCCTGCATCTGCCAAGTTTGTAAATCGGTGAATCTTGACTAAATCTGGCAATTTATCCCTGAGCAAATTCCAAAACTTTAACTCTGGATTAGTGTCCGGCGGGCTGAGGTGCATTAGCAGTGGGGCTGGGCGTACACCAGGAAGTAGTAAATCTTCATTGATCCATATTTCCAGAGGTTTGTTAAGTTGGCTACTCATTTTCTTTTCCATGACTAAAGTTTTTGTTTACTTTCAACCAAAATCTTGACAGGCGGGGGACTTTCCCTGCCGGCAAGAATTTTAACATAGGCAGGCAATCAAAATTTTAAGAGCAAGGGGTAGTAATACGCGAATCTAGAGCGTCTTACGTTTAATTAGAACGAGCTACTTCTGTGTTGCTTGCAGTTGCGCCCAAACCGCGCCCAAGCGTAACTCCAAACCCAATAAAATTCCGACTGCTAATCGACCTTAACAGCATCTTCAACCACAGGATGAATTAATACCGATCGCAAACCTTTCCGAATTTCCGAATTTAAATACCTGCGCTGCAAAACTTGCCATTTTTGCCAAGCTGCGTAGCGATTTTTTGCCAAAATATCAGCCAATTTCGGCAACTCTTTTTTCAGATCGCGATCGACAAAATCTGTCAGAAACTCCCCTAAAACTTCACTGTCTTGAATATCGCCCAAACATTCCTGAACAGCTTTCACATCTTCGACATAAACTTCGTAAGTCTCGCCGTAAAAATCCCCAAACAGATTCATCAAATAGCGAACCCGCTTCGCTTGCTTCCGCAAATCGTGCAGAATAGTTCCCTCCGCTGCTAACTTCTCTTCAACAGCCTCAGCATTCAAATCATCAGCAACTTTAACTTTGCCATCCTCATATTCCGTGCCCAACAGCCAAGCCGGATGCAGGAAAAACTCACTGACTTGAGGTAACAGTAAATCCGGCAAAACCTCAGCAATTGGCAAATGTTCGATCGCCCGATACTGCGGTTTTTCCAACCAATCCTCGATCGACTGCTTCAGCGACTGGTAAGTTTTGCCATCCAAAACAGCCCTCACCCCTTTCAAAGCCCGCTGCCGCTGTTTGAGCAAATTCAACAAAGCCTTATCCAAAACTTCCTGTTCGTCAGCCGGCAAATTCGGGTAATAGCGGTTTTGGAGACTTTCGAGCATCACATCCAAATCCCTGAGCGTTCCCAGAACCCGCCCCACCTTACCAATTTTGCGTTCAGAAGCCTCTTTTGGCAAGTCTAAAACCGGAGCAAAACCCGTTACAGCCGATCGCAAACGTCTCAATCCCACGCGCATTTGATGAAGTTCTTCGGCATCTTTGTCTTTGAGAACTTCAGCCTCGTGCGCTACACTTTTGCGGAAATATTTCTCAATCGCCTCAGAGGCTGCGTCTCCGAGATTTTTAACTTGAGTTTTAACTTTTGCTGATGTTTTTATATTCATGGCAGGTATAGAGTCCACTTTGCCAATCGACTTTAATCTCGATTTCAAAGCTTTGCTAATAAGGGGTTATATTGTAGCACACACTTTAATTTATGAACCGCATAAATTATAAATTTTAATTAATTCTCGATTGCACTTGCGACCTCAGAAACCCGGTTTCTTCCTATATTTCTCTAATTAAACCCAGGATTTTTCGTAGAAACCGAGTTTCTAGCCCCCATGCGTAAGCATTGTTAATGTAAGGTGTTGGACAATTTATCCAAAGTCAGCATTTAGCAATCTCAAATTTCAAATCTAAAATCTTCAATCTTCAATCTTCAATCTAAAATCTAAAATCTAAAATCTAAAATCGAATTACCCTCCCTCGCCCTTGGGCTAATAAAAATCCGATTTTTTGCGATATTTCCCAAACAGGTTAAGATCGCTGCAAACCGACATTTATTCGCCAAAGAGAGAGAGAGGGTGCGATCGGGAGGACAAGTTTTAAATTAAATCAAGCCCGCCCAGCTTGTTTGACTTCAAAGAGGCAGTTTAGCCTTTCCAGTCTTTCTGAGATTGTTCGAGCACGTAGGTTGCTACATCCTCAATTTGTTCGGGCTTCAACTTGGCGCCGAAAGCAGGCATAGCATTTTTGCC
This sequence comes from Microcoleus sp. MOSTC5, assembly GCF_036701825.1. Classification (NCBI taxonomy): domain Bacteria; kingdom Bacillati; phylum Cyanobacteriota; class Cyanophyceae; order Oscillatoriales; family Microcoleaceae; genus Microcoleus; species Microcoleus sp. MOSTC5. The sequence goes on from NZ_JAUBRK010000055.1 coordinate 32,900, forward strand.
CTTAGTTACCTGAGTGGTAATAGCTTCGAGAGAATTCATACCGTACTTCTCAAGAGCAGCCGATTTCAAGGTTTTCTGGGCCATAACCACGTTGCCGCCACCGATGTGACAAGCAGCACAGTTCGAGCTAAAGATTTTAGCTCCTTTAGCAGCATCTCCTGCCAAAGCAGGGCGGCCAAAGCCGACGGTAAAAATTGCGAACGCTAACAGGGCGATCGATAAGAGTCTTTTCAACGCAGTTCTCCTCTAATGGACACGGAAAGGGTGATTCTTTAGATATTTTACCTGTTAAAACAGGCGCGATCGCGCAGTCGCATCGCGTTCTCCCGAGTAATTTACCACTTTTTTGCAGCGGTAGTTCAACTCTCAAAATTCTCCACGCCCCAGGCCGGAGCTTTCTGAGCGGCCCGGATCACAAAAGCCGCCAAATTTTCGATTTCTGCCTGCGGCATCCAGCTTTCCGGGACTTGGCGGCACCAAAAACTCTCCTCAGTACCGTCATAAGTCATCGGTTCTCTCAGAAACGCCACCAAACTATTGATGTTGTTGCGGGGAGGGGTCGCCCCCTTCAGGTCAGCCAAAGACAGAGATATCGTGGGATCTGGCAAATTAGCTCCTCCGACGTGACAATTCATGCAACTTTGCTCGAACAACACCTTGCCCGCAGACAAATCCTGAGCCGAAAACAACCGAGTATTCCCCTGAGAGTCCAACTCCAAAGGCACAGGTTCGCTGGCTTCTAAATACCTATTCACGTAAGAATCGCCAGCAGCCAAAACAGGTTGAGGAGCCAACAGCACGAGCGGCAAAATAATTAACATCCCCAACAGAAAGCAGACAAAAACACCACGATGCAGCATAAGGGCGTAGAACTGTCAATAATTCACTAACATTTGCTCACAAAATCGAATTTTCTTGTTTCACTCTGGCTTTCGTCGCCCTCAACCAGTCCACAAGCTTAAGTCGGCGGGTTCGACTGGCGAGAATCAATGAGCAGGGGGTAAATTTTAGATTTCAGATTTTAGATAGAAAAACAGCCAGCCAGCAATCCTTGCCAAACCCCAGCCGCATCCCAAATCCAAAATCCAAAATCTAAAATCTAAAATCGATTAGCGAGCGCCTTTGCCACCAGCCCACTGCTTGGCAACAATTTTCGGCTGCAACAGAATGTGACCGGCAATCGCGTACAAATCGTCATCCGAGAGATTTCTCATCTCAGCGAAAATATCCGCGCTCTTCATACTCGGATGCACTTCCGAAATTTCCTCAAACCCGTCATAAGTGGTGGGATTTTTCATAAAGTCCACCAGCGACTCAATATTATTCCGGGGCGGGTTGGCCAAAGCCAGAGTTTCCGGGCTCAAATTCAAGTTGGGGTCAGTTTTTGTCATGCCCGCAGCGTGACATTGAGCGCAAGCCGAATTGAACAGGCGTTTGCCTTGCTGAACTTGTTTGAGGCTCAGCACTACCGGAGCACCCTTGTCATTCAAAGTCACAGTGCGAAGTTCAGGACTCAGTTCGACAGCCATCGCACTGCTGACAAATAACTGAAATGTCAAGAATACAGCGGTCAGAGCAATTAAGTATCTTTTAAGCATGGTTCTCCTTAAAAAAATCCGGCAAATTATTGAACGCTAAGAGAGCATAGCTGGCAAACAGATTTCTGTTCAAAATTCCCTCTTTCTGCAACAACTGGCGAAAGTTAGTGCAGCCATACCTTTAAAGGTAGAGGAATTTTGCGATCTAATCTGCAAGAAGTTTGGAGTCGCGCCTTTTTTCGAGAGTAGACATAATTGCCTTAACATCCTCCAAAGCCAAACGGGTTTGAGGGTGCTTGTAGGCAATTTCCAACTCGTCACACAAGCGGATCACGTCTTCAACAGGGACGTTGAAGTCCTCTGCTATTTCTGCGATGGACAGGTCTGCAAAACCCATAATTTTTAGGTCGCTGACAGGTCAAAATTGAGTTGACGGCTATTAACTGAAAGCCGGACAATTTCAGAAAGGGCTGTTAGCTTGTTCTGTTAGTTTGTTCTGAGATCTTGTTCGATCGCCAGCTAACTAACCGCTAACTGCGACTAGGCATTTTTGCCCAGCCCAACTTCAGGGCCAATCAACTTCCGATCAATATCATCCCACTGCTGCGTCGTTATTACCAATAGGACTTGCGCGCGCGGGACTCAAAACCTAGTGTCTGCGTGAACGTCTCGCTACCAAACTCAATATTTTTGCGAGAAACCGGGTTTTGAGCAATTGCTCAGAGATTTTTCGTCTCTCCCCCGGACTTACCAACAGACAATCATCCGGCGTTGCTGCTTAGGGAGAAAGCTTGAAAGCGTGAGTCTGCGGGGGCACAGCGTGGCCGTCGCTGCCATTGAGGGCTGACAATTCCGAGCCTGCCAAGAACGGCTGGGGCTGGTGGAGGCTGATAAGCTGACCGAGAGTTTTCTTTAATTGAGTCCGGGGTACGATCAAGTCTACAAAACCGTGGGCGAAGGAGTATTCGGAAGTTTGATAATTTTCCGGCAGCTTTTCGCGCAGAGTTTGCTCGATTACCCGGCCGCCCGTAAAGGCTACAGTAGCTTTTGGCTCTGCAATTATAATGTCTCCCAGCATGGCAAAACTGGCGGTGACGCCGCCGGTGGTCGGGTGGGTCAAAATCGGGATGTAAAGCAGTCTCGCTTCCCGGTGGCGTTCCAGAGCCCCGGAAATTTTAGCCATTTGCATCAAGCTGAGCATTCCTTCTTGCATTCTCGCACCGCCAGAAGCGCAGACAATGAGTACGGACAAGCGTTCCCGCGTGGCGTGTTCGATGAGGCGAGTCAGTTTTTCTCCGACTACTGAGCCCATGCTGCCGCCGATGAACTGAAATTCCATGACTCCGAGGGCGACTGGCAAATTTTCGAGTTTGCCGATGCCTGTTTCTACGGCGTCTAGGTGGCCTGTTTTTTCTTGAAATTCTCGCAGTCGATCGCTATATTTTTTTCGATCGCGAAATTTTAGGGGATCTGTGGCGTGCAGTCCTTCGTTAATGGGCATCCAGGTATTGGGATCGATCAACTGCTCGATGCGATCGTCACTGTAAACTCTGATATGATGCCCGCATTCCAAGCAAACCATTTGATTTGCTCGCAGGTCTTTGGTATAACTCAGGGCATCGCAAGCTTCGCATTTATTCCAAAGTCCGTCCGCAATTTCTCGTTCCGGCCGTTCTTGGGAGTTCGGTACTGATTTTCGTCGATTTGCAAACCAATCAAATAGAGACATTAAAACTTGGTAATTGGTAATTGGTAATTGGTAATTGGGAATTGGTAATTAGTAATTGTTAGTTGTCAGTTGCTAGTTGTCAATTGCTAGTTGTTTAGTGACTAATGACTAATGACTAATGACTAATGACTAATCACCAGATTCTGGCTCATCTTCAACTGGACTGATGAGGAGCGATGCTGTTCGCTGGTGTTCTGGAAGAACTTGCAGGGCTGTAGCACTTCCAGCACCCAAATAAGATGCTATGCCCAAGTCTACAATCCGGGCGGGGATTTGATGAGCAGCCAGGAGCTGCTGCATTAATTCCGCTTCCCAGCGAAAGCTAGTGGTTTTAAGTGTAATCCAAGACACGGGACAATTTTACCAATTTATGAACCGATATTATTAAGTTCGATCGCTAGACTACCGGCCGATCAGAAACTAAAATTAGGGAAAAACAACTGCAAGTAAGTAGATAAGATGGCTTCGCCCCACAGAGCAGTAATTGCTGCACCGAGAGCCAGAAACGGGCCGAAAGGCATGGGTTGACGCCGATCGAGCAACCCCAGAGCGATCGCCCCGCCACCGACAAAAGCCCCGGCTACACAGGCGATGAATCCCGCTAGCAGCAAGTATTTCCAGCCCAGCCAAGCTCCCATCAAGGCTGCCAATTTGGTATCTCCAGCGCCCATAGCATTCTGCCCCAGGCCGATCGTCCCGGCGAGTCCGATCGCGTCAAACAGCCACAACCCCACAACTGCTCCCGCGAGCCCGTCGAGTACCAGATAGTGTACCGAGTCGATCGGACTAAATGTCGGCCACCAACCTTTCGCCACCTGGAAAACCAATCCCAGCACCAAACCCGATCGAGTTAAAGAATTAGGCAAAGTCATTGTATCGCAATCAATCAAAGACAAAGCCAACAGCCAGCTAAACAAAGCCCAAAAACCCAGAGTTTGCACTGTTACGCCAAACCGCCAAAAGATGAGCAAAAACAGCAAACCCGTAGCTGCTTCCACCAGCGGATAACGGGCAGAAATGCGACTGCGGCAGTGATTGCAGCGTCCCCGCAGCCACAGCCAACCGAAAACGGGTATATTTTCGTAACTTCTGAGTTGATTTAAACATTTGGGACAGCGAGAAGGAGGGTGTATCACCGACAAACCCGCAGGCAACCGATAGACTACCACATTTAGAAAGCTGCCAATAGCAGATCCGACAATAAAGACGATCGCCGTGACAAGGCAATTAAAGATTATTTCCATTAAGTTGTCTGTTGACTGTTCATTGTTGACTGTGATTATGTGTCACTTGTTAGTTGTTAGTTTTTAGATCGTGTCCGGTCAATTACCCATCATAAAAGGTGTTAATAGTCAAGAATGCAAGTTTTCATAAAATCCTGAAAACTTAGGCCTGCACTAGAAACCTATTTTATTGCGAGCGTTTGAGCGGACATAATATTAGTTACCAATGATTAATGACCAATTACCAATTACCCATTAATACATTTGAGATTCTATTTCGTCAAAAGTAACAAAACGTTCACCGGGCAACAAAACGGGCTGCGAAGCAAAAATTAGCTGACCTCGATCGCTGCCTTGACTGACAACTACACCGGCCGGACGCTGCATCTGGTCGGAATGCACTTTTAAATACATACCATAGGCCGATCGAGCAGCTTTGATCAAATCGGGAGCTAGCAAACTGTGACTTTCGGAAGTTTCTATCGTGGGTTCTGGGTTAGGTTGGTATGGGTTCACTGGAAACTTATCATAATGGTATTAAGTCGAGCTATTTGTGTTGCCTCTAGAGCGATCGAACTTACCTTATTTTTTAAGAATAGACTAGGTGGAAATTATTAATAGATTAACCTACAATCCTCCCTTAGCTGCGATCGAACTGCGGCTGCGATCGCTCCTTTCCGCCCAACTGTACGCTGCTGCGTGGGTAGATCCGTCCCCCGCAACGCTAATGGCGGTTTTCGATCACCTGCGCACTCTCCGCTACATCCTCCACGACTACGTACCCAGACCCGTGTCCGAATCTCCGCCCAACCCGGGCGAGGTACGCTACCAGTGGCAAACAGGCACCTTGTTGTTCACGGATTTGGCCGGGTTTACGTCGCTGTTGGAAGCGAATGCGGCCGAGGGGCGCAAGGGAGCTGAAACGCTGCTGGGGGTGATTAACGACTATTTTGCCTCGATGATTGAAATTGTCAGCAAATCGGGCGGGGACTTGCTGGAGTTTACCGGAGATGCGATGCTGGTGCAGTTTCTGTCAGGAATTCACCAAGAGGATACAGCGAGGGCGGTGCGGGCCGGTTTGCGGATGCAGCGGGCTATGGCTGAATTTGCCAATATTGAAACGGCGCGGGGTGTTTTGTCTTTGAAGATGCGGGTGGGCATCCACTGCGGCCGCTACATTAGTGCTGACATTGGTACCCCGCAGCGGATGGCTTACGTACTGCTGGGGCATTCAGTCCAGCAAGCCAAGCAAGCTGAGGGTTCTGGGACTGTGGGGCGGGTGTGTTTGACTGAAACTGCTAAAGAGTCTTTGGGAGAGGAATTTCGTTTTGAACCCGGGAAACCGGGTTATTTTTTGGTGGCGGACGATTTAACGGACGATCGACTCGGAGAGTATGATATCACTTTGACTCGGCGGCGGATGCCGAGTTCGGTATTGCTCGATCGCAGCGTTTCGGGCTTGGTAAAAGAAATCGGGGAATCTGTCAAGCGGCTTGAACCCCTTGCTAGTTATATTCCCAAAGCCATTCTGAGGCTGCTGGTGGAAAATGCTGACAGGCGGAAAATCCCGCCGGATTTTCCTGAACCGACGGTGATGTTTGTCAACTTGATTGGTTTACCGGAGTCTGTGGACAAAGCTTCGCCGGAGGAAGAAGTCAATCTGGTAGTAAGTTTTTCTCGGGTGTTTGCGTCGATTGATGCTGTAGTGTCAGCTAAAGGGGGCGTGTTGCAAAAAGTAACGGCGCACTTAGAGGGTTCGGATATGCTGATTTATTTTGGCGTGCCCGACGCTCACACGGATGACACCAGCCGCGCCGCTAGTGCGGCGATTGCAATCCGAGATATGATTGCAGCTTTGCCTCCGGTAATTATCGGGGGTCAAGAAATAAAAGTAAGCTGTCAAATTGGGCTATCCCTGGGGCCGGTGTTTGCTGCTGAGGTTGGGGAACCCCGAGGGCGCAGGGAGTTTAATATCCTCGGCGATACGGTGAATACGGCGGCTCGGTTGATGAGCAAGGCGGGGGAAAACCAAATTTTAATTGCTGAAAGGGTGTGTGAGTCGATCGAGCTAAACTTTATTTGCGAGGCTTTGGGAACTGTTTCTCTGAAGGGGAAATCTGCTCAAACTCCGATTTTTGGATTGCAGGGTGTAAAGGTGGAGAGGGGAAAAGGGGGCGTTTAAATAAGTTTGCTGGGCAATAGTTGTGCAAGTTTTATGCTTCACAAAGGCAAGTACAGCACAACCGCTTTCCACTCTGACTTCTAAATGTCAATTGTGTAATGTTAATTGTACGATACATCATCATAAAAACCGCCGCTTCGTCACTCGCATAGACTAAACTCCGATCGATACTTCACCGTTCCGCTGCAATCCTGCAAAGCTCCACTTTCTAACTCCAAAACCATAAAAGCCTCATCGGGCACATCATATTCACATTTCAAGCTCTTGCTACTAGCAGGAACGAACCCAAAACGCGAATAGAAATCTGGATCGCCCAGCACAACCACTGCCTGAAATCCCGATCGCCTGCACTCTTCTAAACCCTGCTGGATCAGCAGCGTTCCTATACCTTGGCGCTGGTATTCGGGAAGAACTGCGACTGGTGCCAACCCCAGAATCGACAAATTGCTAGAACATTTTCCTTCGACGACAACCGGACTGAAGAAAATGTGTCCGACAATGCGATCGGATTTCACGGCAACGAATGAAAATGTAGCTGCTATTCCCCGCAATCGATCGACTAAGTTGGCCTCATTTTCTCGCTCGAATGCCCCAATATTAACTTGGCGAACGGCCTCTATATCTTCTGGCTTTTCGGTACGGATATCCATAGTTTAAATTTATTAAATTAGTAAAAACTTACAACTCTTCAATAGTAACCAGTCCACCTTCTGTAAACTGTACAACCAGTTCATATCCATCCAGCAAAGCAGTTCCAAGTAGCGGTCTTGCTCCTGTTGCAAGTACGCGAACATCTCTCTCCTCTGCATTCCAAAGAATCGTAGCGGTATGTACCGGAAGCACTACATTGCTATTGTCAGCCAGATTCGCACGCATATTGTACTCAAAAGGCAACCCCAAGATGGATACAACTTCCAGAGGTAAGCAGAGAAAGTCGGTAAATCCTGTGTCTATCACAAATTCAATTGTAATGTCGGGTCGATCGGGCAGACGAAATACTACAGAAACCGTCGCGTGCCTATCCGTTACGATTCCGGAAATCACTTTGAAACCCGCTCCATCACTCCACCAATTGCAGCCGCCACCTTGTACCCAATCCGAATCCCAAATAACCGACCGTTCGGATTCTTTTTCCGCAACTGCCGTGCTGATTCTAAACCCATTTTGTCTACTGCGTAATCGCCTGTTTCGATATCAATAATAACCATTTTGCCGATATTCTCTTCTCGCTCTACTTCTTGACGGATTTTCTCATCGTAGAGCTTCTCGGCACGCCTTGCAACTTCTTCGCTGCTCAGGAGAATGGAGCTTTGCATATTCCACCTTTCGATCGCGATAGTAATCAAATTATAGCGCCCCTCAAGCCTTTTTCCTCTTTTTGAGCCATGTATTTTTGGCAACACATGATGCAACAACCGACAGATTACTGCCCAATCGCCAAAGTCTATCTCTTCCAATCTTCACCCGAGAAGCCGAACCGCTTAACTGTCATTATTGCGGCACAAGCTGACTGGAAGACAATCGCTTAATACCCTCCATCGCTGTAGTTTCTCCGGCTTTGTCACCGCCCTCGCGAGCAAGTTTCAAAGCTCGCTCGTAGGATTCGAGAGCTTTGTCATATTGAGCGAGACTCTCATAAATCGCGCCCATATTGTTGAGCAAGCGTCCCATACTTGTCTTGTCGCCGATTGCTTCTAACATTGGTATCGCTTGCTGAAAATAGATCAGCGCTTGAGTATCTTTGCCGAGTTTGCGAGAGGTAAGTGCCATGTTGTTGAGGAGGCGGCCGACGCCAGCCCTATCTCCGATTTCCCGGCGAATTGCTAAAGCTTGGTGGTAAAATTCCATCGCTCTATTAAAGTCGCCGATGTTGTAATAGACGCCGCCCATGTTATTGAGGGTACGGCCTAAATCGCGGCGATCGCCGGAGGTCGTGCGAATCGTGCGGGCTTGTTGGTAAAATTCGATCGCCTTGGCGTAATCTGCCTGTTCTGCGTACACGGCCGCGATGTTGTGGAGGGATTCTCCAATTCCAATTTGATCGTTGGCAGTTTTGGCAAGTTCCAAAGCTTCTTGGTGCAGTTTCATCGCTTCGGAAAAATTGTCCGCAACCCGGTTGACGAAACCTATGAGATTTAGAGTCCGCGCGATACGAAGCCCTTCGCCAATTTCTCGGTGAATGACTAAAGCTTGCCGCAAAACTTCCAAAGCTTTGGGCTGCGAACCCATTTCGGCATAAACTTCCCCCATATTATTGAGGGTTTCTCCGGTTCCCGGTTTGTCGCCTAGTTGCTTGCGAATTGCCAAAACTTGCTCAAAAGTCTGAATTGCTTCTCGAAACAAACCCTCGCGGTACTGTTTTACTCCTGTTTCAAAGAGTTTGTCTGCTTGCGTTTTAGGGTCTGTTGCTTGGGCGTAATCGCTCGCTTGGGCGCGCCTCGCATTTATAATTGGGGCATAAGCCCGAGCGTCTGAAATTGCCAGCAAGCTGAGTGCCGGCCATAAAACAATACTTATAGCTGCGAGATAGCTGAAGTGGTAAGAGCGGCAGTGCACCGATCGAGTCCTCCAATAGCCAAGTGATAACTATTAAGATAGAGCTTTTTGGGGTGCTCCTGCCGAATTTTTTCTCAATCCCTAGGTTCTGACTGGGTTTTTGTCTTGCCAGACTGTCAGAATCAGCGGCATATTGTTGAGAGCGGATATGACAGCAAAGTTTTTGCTAGGTGGAAGCGATGCTTTTTCCTGGCTTTGCAAGATGATGTCCTGTTGGTCAAGCGTGATCCAAGCAGTTCCTGACAAAACTTGAAGTTCTCGATGATTTTGAGGCAATCTGTATACCTCGTTTTCCATTAGAATAATGCGATCCTCTTCGAGGGCTCCGCTAACGGGCGCTGCTAACTCGGAAATTCTTTGAAGCATAGTATCTCCTTTGAAATTAAATCATCAAAAATCAAAAATTCACCATTATTGCCTCATCACTGAAATCTTTGCATTTGCCAAATTTTGTAGCGGCGGATTCACCAATTTCTTTGATGACGGCAAACAACCTAAATAAACCCGGTTCCATACAACCGACAATCGACTATTGGCAGTAACGCCGATCGAGCCAAGCGCGCATTTCATCCTCAGTTGCCACACAAGTAGAGCGACCTGTAGCTCGATCGCAACCGTGCCACCAAGTGTTACCATCATTATCTGAGGTTTGCCAAATTCTTAGCTCGTCTGGGCCAGCAGTGGCGACTATGAAAAACTGCCAAATTTGATTCATAACCCAAAAGAATGATTGCCCTTTCTGTTTTTCGGAAGGTTTTGCTCGATCGGCAATCGAAAAAGCTTTCATTTTTGGGGTATCGATCTGATTTTTGCAAGTAGACATAGCCAACACCTTTTAGTTATAAATACTCCAAAAATTGCACCATTAAAATTACCAATAATAGCTGAAAAATGCCATGTTTTCATCGCAAATACAGCACAATATTGTTGTCGTGCAAGTTTGGTTGAAGTCTATCTGTTGCCTGATAAATTAACTTTAACTCTGCGACCATTGACAATCAAAGCATTGCTTGCATAGGTTGTATGAATAAAATCGATAGATCGAAGCCCTTGTGACAATTTGGGTACTACTGGCACAAACGCTATGAACGAAATCAATACGCGGCGGATGAAATTCTCTCAAATTCAGGCTTTGCTAGCAGTAGCAGACTGTGAAAACTTTAGCGAGGCGGCTTTGCAATTGGAACTGTCCCAATCCGCAGTCAGCCACGCCATCGCCTCTTTAGAAACAGAATTGGGAGTGCAACTGTTCCATCGGGGGCGACACGGTGCTCAACTGACGCCGGTGGGGGAAAGGGTGCTGCTTCACGGGCGTCAAATAGCCTGCGCCTTAGAAATGATGGTCAAAGAAGCGGATTTAGAAAAAGGTTTGCAGGGAGGCCAGGTACGGATAGTTACTTTTCGGAGTGTCGCAACTCATATCCTACCGGGTATTATTGCTAAATTTCGCAGTTGCTTTCCCAAAATTGCGGTCATCATTACCGAAGTTTATTATACTCAAGCTGTGGAAGAAGCTTTGCGATCGGGCAAAGCAGACATCGGCTTTGTCTCTCTTCCCATCTCTGATGAATTTGAAACTAGAGAAATTTTGCGGGATAAATATGTTGTGTTGCTGCCGCCGAACGGACAATGTAAAAGTGCTAAGATTACCTGGGAAGAATTAGCGAACTATCCCCTGATTTTGCAGCCCGCAGAAAATCCTTGTTCGATACCGCTTCGCAAATATTTGACAACTTCGGGGTTTCCCTTAAATATCGGTTACGAACTCAGCGAAGATTCAACTATTGTCAGCATGGTGATGCAAGGTTTGGGTACAGCAATTCTGCCCCGTTTGGCCGCAGAACCGATACCTGCTTCGGTGAAAGTTTGCAGTTTGCCGGCGGATTTTGAGAGGGTAATTGGGGTGGCTGTTTTGAGGGATGCGCTGTTAGTTCCGGCCGTTTTTGCGTTTTTGGATGTAGTTACAAGTGCGGCACAGGTTGATAGTGAGGGCGAGTTTGCGATTAATCCTTCATGAGAAACCTAAGTCAGTTGTTATTGGTTATATCGTTTCCGGTTGCAGCGGAATCATATAGAGGACACGGCTTGGCCGTGTCCCTACCGCGATTAATTGTAGGGACACGGCCAAGCCGTGTCCCTACACTTCATAAACCTGAAATAGGCTGTATCAGCTTCGGAACACAGATGAACGCGGATGGGATTTTATCTGCGCTCCTCTGCGATCAAAAAAAATCGCATAACCAATAGTGCGATCGCTTATTTAGTGCTAATGCGCTTAGCCACAAGACTAGAACTGTCCCCTTGGTGGAATTTGATTCGACCGTCTACCGAGTTTTTATCCTTTAATTTGAGCCAACCGCTACCAGATGCAGGATCGTTTTCATCATTACCGTCCCATGTAAATTCAAATCGCTGATCCTTTCCATCTTTTACGACTTCGCCGTCAATTTGACCTGATACTAAACCGAATTGAAATTCTCCTGAACCTGTTTGATCGATCTCGATATAGGCTTCAACTTCCATGTCCAAGTAATCACTATCCCACATTGCCATCTCCGCGATCCGCCATTTACCGCTATATTGCATTTCTCTCATCCTCCACTTGTATTAACGGAACAAAACCAATATAGTCGAAACAGTTACGCTCAAGCAGTACGCAAACGCTCAATATCCCGGATCGGCGGCGCACCAAACATACGAGAATATTCGCGGCTGAACTGTGAGGGGCTTTCATAACCCACCTGATAGGCAGCATTTGCCGCATCGGAGTTTTCGGCAAGCATCAGGCGACGTGCTTCTAATAGTCTTAATTGCTTTTGATATTGAAGTGGACTCATCGATGTAACTTCCTTGAAATGGTGATGGAAAGATGAAGGAGACATATTGGCTTGTCCTGCCAAATCCTCAACCCGCATCGGTTTTGCAAAATCAGTTTTAATCAGTTTGAGTACCTCGGCGATGCGCTGCATATTGCTGCCAGATGTGGCGATTTGGCGGACAGCTTCGCCTTGTTCACCCATTAAAAGACGATAATAGATTTCGCGGATAATCATCGGTGCCAGCATCGGGATATCCTGCGGCGTATCCAAAAGTCGTGTCAATCTGAGGGCGCAATCGAGCAACGGCGCATCGGCATTGCTGACGAATAAGCCTCTGACAGAGTTTTCTTTCTTGCTCGCGCTTGGCTTGGTTTGGGCAGTGATAATATCGCAGAGTTGGCGTGGGTCTAAATTCAGCTTGAATCCTAAATACGGCTTGTCTGGAGTGGCCTCTACAACAAATCCACTCAGAGGTAAATCAACTGAGATCGCAAGACATTGAGCCTCACCATAACGATAAGTTTCATCACCCAGCAACGCTTCTTTTTTGCCCTGAACGACGATGCAGAAAATAGGTTGATAGACACCGTACAGTGCGGCGGGAACAGCAGATTCTCGCGTAAATTCCAGCTTATCTATAGCTGTTTTATGAAAACCGTTCCCTTTGCCGTCGGTGTGCCGAGTTAGCAATCCCGCCAGTTCTTGACACTGATTTGCGATCGCATCTTGGTTTATTACTTGGTTGAGCATTTCAATCGTCATGCTAATTTTTTGATTGATTTAACCATTTCCTTTTGCTCATCATAGAGCATCTTGAGCCATTCCTGAAATAGGGCTTTGGAGGATTAGGCAATAAATTGCGAGGTCTGTGTATTCAAAACCCTTGCTTTTACTCATATGATGAACACATCTGAATGAAACAGTAAAAGGATAAGGCAATGACCCAAAACAAGACAAAAATCGCATTGGTAACAGGGGGGAGCCGAGGACTTGGCAAAAATACGGCTTTGACCCTTGCCAAAAAAGGAGTCGATGTCATCGTGACATATCACAACAGCGATGAGGATGCCCAAAATGTCGTATCTGCGATCGCCGATATCGGATCTCAAGCCGTTGCGCTGCAACTGGATACTTCAAACATTAAAACCTTTGACGGTTTCGCGGAACAAGTCAAGCAGTCACTTCAAGACAAATGGCAGACAGAGCATTTTGATTTCCTCGTCAATAATGCTGGTGTTGGTGTTTATGCGTCTTTTGCTGATACGACGGAAGATGATTTCGATCGCTTGATGAATATTCATCTGAAGGGCGTTTTTTTCCTCACGCAGAAACTTCTTCCTTTAATCAATGATGGAGGACGGATAGTCAATATTTCCTCTGGGCTTGCCCGTTTTGCTTTACCTGGCTATGCAGCTTACGCAAGCATGAAGGGAGCGATCGAAGTTTTGACCCGATACATGGCGAAAGAACTGGGACACAGACAGATTGCTGTGAATGTGATAGCCCCAGGCGCAATTGAAACGGATTTCAATGGCGGTGCGGTGCGTGACAATCCTGAGATTAACAGCTTTATCGCTTCGCAAACTGCCTTGGGCCGCGTCGGTCTTCCTGATGATATCGGCGGTGCGATCGCGGCTTTGCTATCCGAAGACAACAGATGGGTGAATGCACAGAGAATCGAAGTCTCTGGCGGTCAGTTTATTTAATTCAAATCAACCTCAATAACAGGAAAAATAACCATGTTGAACGTAGAAAATAAAGTTGTTCTGATCACTGGAGCCAGTAGCGGAATCGGTGAAGCCACCGCTAAGTTGCTGTCCAAAAAAGGTGCAAAAGTTGTTTTAGGCGCACGTCGCACCGATCGCCTAGAAGCGATCGCCAAGGACATTCGTGCGGAGGGTGGAACAGTCGAATACCAGGCTCTAGATGTGACGCAACGCAGTCAAATGGAGGATCTCGTTCAATTTGCCCAAAGCAAGTTCGATCGCGTAGATGTCCTGATTAACAATGCTGGCATCATGCCCCTATCTGCACTCGAACAACTGAAAGTTGAGGAATGGGATCGCATGATTGATGTCAATATCAAAGGTGTTTTGTACGGCATCGCGGCGGCACTTCCTGTCATGAAAGCACAAAAATCTGGTCAGATTATTAATATTTCCTCGATCGGCGGACACGCGGTTTCTCCTACTGCTGCTGTTTACTGTGCTACTAAATTCGCCGTTAGAGCAATCTCAGAAGGCTTGAGACAAGAAGTTGGGGGCGACATTCGGGTGACGGTGATTTCTCCTGGAGTAACGGAGTCTGAGTTAGCCGAGAGCATTACTGATGAAACTGCAATATTGGGAATGCAAGAATTCCGCAAAATAGCTATTCCTGCGGCTGCGATCGCGCGATCGATTGTATTTGCGATCGAACAACCTGACGATGTTGATGTTAGCGAAATTATTGTCCGACCAACAGCAAGCCCTTACTAACGAAACAGGAAACTTCTCTCTTGAACTTACGGTGTGATGAAGCTCGTAATCTGGCGACCGCCAATGCCCAATTCGCTAGTTAGATTGCGCCATCTCTCTCACCCAGTTGCGTAAATTCACCTCTGCTTCTACCTCATCTAGCTGCGCTGCTGCCAAAAATTCGTAGAGCTTGGACTTCGGAAGTATCGGAAAAGTGGGGCTGACCGATACTTCCAAATACTCATCGTTCTCTAGCTTATAAATTCGCCATTCTCTACCATTGTACCGCCAAAACTCCGGTACTCCCATACTGGCATAGAGAGCTGGCTTATCAATATCAGTATGGGTGATATCTACTTCTACGACTAAATCGGGTGGCGGATCTGTTGCTAAATCTACTGTACGACCGGCGACGAGGGGCTGATTTTGGATGTAATAGGCATTATCTGGTTCTGCGCCGCGCTCTAAGTCCGATCGATCGAGGGTTGTCGAACCCATTGTTTTAATCTTCAAACCTAGCTCTACCACCAAAATCTGAATCAGTCGTTCGATTAAGCGTGCTGAAAATTCGTGTTCTTCTAAAGGGCTGGTAATTTCTAAAGTCCCTCGATCGAATATCAATGTAGCCGCTCGTTTATCGCCCAAAATCTTGAGCAGTTGTTGATAACCTTGCCAAGTAATATTTCTCAACACCACTCGCTTTTCGCCTATGAGTAACGGTGGTGCGATCGGCGCAACAGAAATCATATGTTTACTTCCAGCTATGAGATTTCTAAGATAACATAAGGAACAGGCAAGATGCCTGTTCCACAACTAACAAATTATTGATTGTGGAACCGGCTCCAGAGCCCGTGAAAAGGAACAGGCATCTTGCCTGTTCCACAATTAATAAAATTATGGATTGTGGAACCGGCCCCAGAGCCCGTGAAAAGGAACAGGCAAGATGCCTGTTCCACAATTAATAAAATTATGGATAGTGGAACGGGCATCTTGCCCGTTCTTAAAAATAGTCAACAAATTCTATTTACTCTACTCTGTTCTCTGCCGCAAAATAAATTCAGCTAGTGCTAAATCAACGGGGGTTGTGACTTTCAAATTCGTCTCTTCTCCCTCCACAATTCGTACTGGCAAACCGCATTTTTCAAACAAAGCTGCATCGTCTGTAACTTCCCAACCTTTCTGTCGCCCTTCTTCGTGACACTGCTTTAACAATTGCACTTCAAATCCTTGGGGAGTCTGGGCAGCCCATAAATTGCTCCTTTCCGGCGTTTCTCGCACGATCCGGCGCTCATCTACAACCTTAATCGTATCCTTGACCGGGACGGCGACAATCAAGCCCGGACAGCTCAAGAGGGCCTCTGCTGATCGATCGAACAATTCAGCAGTAGCCAAACATCGGGCGCCGTCGTGAATCAAGACTCGATCGGCATTTGGTGGCAAAGCCTGCAAACCGTTGTAAACTGACTCTTGGCGGGTGGCGCCTCCTTGAATCAGTTCCACGGGCTTAACCAAAGATAAATCGCTCAGAATTGCTTTAAAATCAGGAAAATCGTCTGGCTGACCCATAATGCCAATCCAGCTAATGTGCTGCGAAGCTTCAGCAGCAGCCAAAGTCCAACTCAGCAAAGGTTTTCCCAGCAAAGTCAGCAGCAGTTTGTTCCGCTGACTCCCCATCCGTCGCCCCGAACCCGCGGCAGGAATCAATAAGTGCATTTACTAACCGTTTTTAACCCAACTAGATATATATAATAAGAGCGTCCTGTACTTTTGAGTCAGTTGTTTAGCTGTCAGCCAGTAGCTTTTAAAGTCTAGAAATACTATAAGCTGATAGTTGAGAGCCGATCTCTGAGAGCTACCTCGATCAATAATAGCCCGATCGTTTATGATGCGAATACTAGCACTTGTCCCTGGCGGGATTGGCGACCAAATTTTATTTTTCCCCACTCTTGATGACCTCAAGCAGTCTTATCCCGACGCGCAAATTGATGTCATTGTCGAACCGAGGGCAAAAAGTGCTTACCGAGTCTGCAAGTCGGTCAAAGAAGTCTTGACGTACAATTTCAAAGACCGCAACGCTATGGCAGATTGGGGCAATTTACTGGGCGTAATTCGCGATCGCGAATACGAAGCAGTTATTTCCCTAGGCCAGCGGTGGACTGTAGGGCTGCTGCTGTGGCTGACGGGCATTCCTCAGAGAGTTGGCTATTCGGGAACCAATGGCGCTCGATTTCTCACCGCTGCCGTACCGCTGAAAACTGAACAGTACGCGGCTTCAATGTACCACGATTTGCTGCAAGGATTTAACATTACAAATCCTTGTCCGGCGATCGCAATTAATGTACCAAAACAGGACATTCAGTGGGCGGAAGCCGAACAGCAGCGGTTGGGCGTAAAAGAAAGCGGTTACATTCTAATTCACGGCGGTTCCAGTCAATTAGCTGTGTCTAAAGGTATTGACAAAATTTACCCTACAGACAAATGGAAGCAAATAATTGAAGATTGTCAGCAGCGGCAGCCGAATTTGCCCGTTGTTGTTGTGAAAGGCCCCGAAGATGCAGACTTCGTGACAAAGTTAGTCGAGTTATGTCCGAATGTAAAAGTTATCTCGCCGGATGATGTCGGCAAGTTGGCGGCGACTATTGCTGCTGCTAATTTGATGATATGTACTGACAGTGCGCCGATGCACTTAGCTGTGGCGGTTCAAACTTATACAATAGCTTTGTTCGGCCCGACTGAACCTGCAAAATTGTTGCCAAAGAGCGATCGATTTTTGGGCATTAAATCTCCTACTGGCAAAATGGCAGACATCTCTCCTCAAGAGGTTTTAAAGAAGGTTTGGGGCGGCTAAAAACTAGGATATCTAAGTCAGGACACGGCAGTGCCGTGTCCCTACAATTTAGCTGCTTTCCAGGCAAAGCCTGGGAACCCATATCTAGAGGCTCTGCCTCGCTTATCGGGGCTTCACAGGAAGCGGAGCCTGGGGACGAGGAATCATTTTCCGTAATTCCTCTTTCGCTCTTCGTTTTTCAACAAGCTCCATCATCTGCTGTAATTCCTTCTTCTTTTGGTTTGCAAACCGAGTGGCGGCAACAGTTGTTACTCCTCCCGCAGTAGTAGTGATAGCACCTTCCTGAACTTTATTAGAATAAACAAGTCCCACACCTGCGAAAGCAAGAATTGCCGATGTACCGATGACCGTAAGGGCGACATTGTGGCTTTGGCGAGCTTGTCGCACCGATTCTCCCAGTATTTCTTCTGCAATGTCGCTATAATCTTCATCAGGCTGCGAGTTGCCGAATAAGTTAAAATTCATAACTGTTTTCTCTCCAAAATAGTGATAATTTGTTGTTTCTACAATTACTCTACCGAAGCAAACAGCGAGAGTCGAGGGCAGATAGGGCGAGTTTTAATTTGCGATATGCCCTAATTTTTGGGGCAGATAGGGCAGGAGATTACAACCTATCTGCCCTAGACAGACAGAAATATTTAAATATAGAATGTGAGTGCGATCGGAGTTACGGATGAATAATCATGAAATCTCGCTCCCGCTAGCCACCATGCTGTTTCATTCCCCCGAAATCCGCCAGGGAATTCATTCCCTGTCGGACTGTCGGACTCTCCCGAAATCCGCCAGGGAATTCATTCCCTGGCTAATAGCAAAACTCGGTTAAAACCGACTAAAATACTAATTTTCAGTCCTCTTAAGAGGACTTTCGCTATGAGACAGGGAATTCATTCCCTGTCGGACTGTCGGACTGTCGGACTGTCGGATTATCGAATTATCGAATTAACTAAAAAACTAATAACCCCACCTAAAAACCTACTATGCGCCCATCCGATATAGTTCAATCGAGTGCAACTGGACAAATTAAGCTCAGAGACTCATACCAACAAGCTAGCCTGACGATAGAAACACTCGCAGCAAAAGCTAATGTTTCCCAGGACACAATTAAGCGCTTACTCGATACAAAAAAATGTAGTAAGGGTGTACAAAGACGGCAAGTTACCAAGATAGCTAAAGCATTAGGAATAGAACCCACAGATATTGTTGACCCAAAAGATTGGAATGCCGAAAATAAGCTGCCGCCAGAGTTTGAATCACTCATAGCAGAAAAAATTAAAACCTTTTGCGGCCGACGATTTGTTTTTAAGGCTTTTCAGGACTTTATCAAGGAAAAGCCTCACGGTTATTTTACAATTATCGGGGATGCGGGAATGGGCAAAAGTTCGATCGTTGCCAAATACGTCTCTGAACATAAATCTCCCTGCTATTTCAATATTCTTGTCGAACGCCGCAACAGACCAGAATTGTTTTTGAAGAGCATTCGCCAGCAATTAATTGACCGCTATCAATTGCCAAATTCAGAAAATGCCGATTTACCAACTTTACTGGCAAAGGTGGCGGGAAAACTCCCTTTGGGCGAGCGTTTGGTAATAGCAGTAGATGCACTGGATGAAGTCGAACAAGAAGCGGGAGAAAATCTTTTACATTTACCGACCACTCTGCCAGATGGGGTTTATTTCTTGCTGACGAGGCGACCGCATAACCTCGGTCAAAAGAGGCTGTCTTTATCTCCGGGAGTTCCGGTAAAAGAATTAGATTTAAGAGACAGAAAGTATGTTAATTTCAATCAGGATGATATCAAAGAGTATATTCGGTATCTGCTATATACCGATTCTCAGTATAAAGAGAAACTGAGAAACTGGATTCAAACCCGTAGCATTCCCGATACAACTTTTGTCGAGCAATTGGCCGACAAAAGCGAAAACAATTTTATGTATTTGCGGTATGTTTTGCCAGCAATTGCTAATGGCGATTACAACGACCTCAGTTTAAAGGAATTACCAGACGGGCTGCAAGAGTATTATCAAAACCATTGGGTGCGGATGAGGATGGAAGCTCAGCCAGGGAGCATGTCACTTTTGCAGTGAGTAATTATACTTATGAAGTTTTCCCCTGATTTCCAATTAACCCGTTCAAGTAAGCACAACGATGAGCTAATACTTGCCCCACATGTTCTGATTTCCAACTAGCTCCTGATATTTTAATTCGTCTGGCTATTTGCTTAATCCCTGATTCTACCGCTCCTGAACCAATTGAACAGATGCCATCAATAGAGAAAATTTCATAGTTGATAATCCTTTTTTTGTGCTTTTCTAGATATTTGCAAAAATTCACTGCTGATTTTTTCTTGAGCTTTCTAAATAGAGCTGCCGCGCTCTCTACGTTCCCTTTCCACAAATATGCTTCTGCTTGCTTAAGTCTCTTCATTGAACCACCTACTTTCTGAAGATTTTGATTTAGATGATACCAATCGAGAATTTCTCTTCTGTTCTGTTCACAACTGATTTCCTTAAATATATTCCACACTCCATCATGTCCATCGCCCAAGCAAGTTATAGGTTTTGCTAGCGGTTGTTTATTTGCCCAATT
>NZ_JAUBRK010000056.1:0-52697 GCF_036701825.1 Microcoleus sp. MOSTC5
CGATCGTGTCTTCTCTGTTTGACCCTCATGAGTGAGTGTCAGTAACATGATACCTCATCTTTTCGAGAAAGGCTATATGTATATCTTGCCTTACAGATTTTTTTTGGCTCATTTTTTCAGTGCCATTGGGCTAAAGTCCTCATAAAACTCCTTCGGACTTGGGTAGTCACTACAAACTTTATAACGGTTATTTTACCCGACATTATATAATGACTGAGACTATTTGCGACTGTGACGCTCTAACTCTTTAATTATTTTCAGAACAAACAGCGACATGAAAGCGCCAATTAATGCCAGTTGCCACAACCCGCATCCTGCAGCAGTTCCTAAAGCTGCTGACACCCAAATAGCGGCCGCAGAGGTGAGCCCGTGAACTTCAACTTTGCCTATTTCCTGTTGATTTTGTCGCAGGATTTCTCCGCCTCCCAAAAACCCAATCCCGGCAGCAATGCCTTGAATTACGCGCTCTACAGAATCTCGTCCGTTTTCATGTTGACCCATTGACAGCGGTATTAAAACAAACAGTGCAGAACCCATACTTACTAGCATATGAGTTCTCAAACCCGCTGGTTTGTGTCTGAGTTGGCGCTCCCATCCAATAATTCCGCCAACAAACATGGCTAGGCACAACCTTAACAGTATGCCTAGCCAATTATCGGGAGACCACAAGTTAGCGATCGACAATGTTTTACTGCAAATAATTAATCGGAAGATTCCAATATTAGCGGAGCACGATGTCCGATCGCAATCTCACTGCCAAATCTTGTTCCGGGCGAATCACGATCACGTCAACGCTGCGCCGCCCCAACAAGACTCCAGCTAAAGCGCCGATCCCAGCACCTCCCAATACTTCTTCAGTGGCGATCGCTTTGTCGCCGGTAATGCCTGCTAGTGCTGCTGCTGCTGCTGCACCCAATGCTGCACCTTGGGCTAATGAACCTGTGCCAGCACCTTTTTGGACTCTTTCGGTTCTGGTAATAACTCCTGAATTTCCGTCAATCCGATAGCGTTGGCGGCGGCTGATAATTAACTCTCTGGCAACAAATTGAGTACCAATTTGATTGCCCCTTCTGACAGGTTGCAATACCCCGACTATCTGGCTGCCTGCGGGGATTAATACTCTGCCTTGACCTGTGCGGATGTCTCGCGCTACTGTTAAAGTTAAAGGTGCAGTTTCTTCGCGCGTGACAATAATTTTGTCTTTTTCATAGCTAACTGGAATTACACTGCCCGAGGGAATTCGGATGCTATCAAATTGGGAAATTCGTTGTTGAGCTTCTGCGGGAGTAGCTACTACCAGCGGCGCGCTGGTTGCAACTGTAATGCCCAGTGCGAGGATTGCTGCTGTTGCTGAACGCCATTTTTGAGAAGTAATCATATAAATTGTCTCCTTGCTTCGGTTTTGGTTTACTTAGGAACGCACTACTGCTAAATTTGTTTCTGGTTTCGCCTTCATCTGATGTTTTAATTATGGCAGGCTGGAATTCTACAAGTTGGGAAGATAAGGTAGATAATCCAGAATTTGAAAATTTGGAAAAATCGAGAAAACCCGCAAGACAGGGCGATCGGGAAGATAAGGAAGATAGTCAACAGTCAGCAGTCAGCATTCAACAGTCAACAGTCAACACTTAATTGTTGAGAGCGTTTAAGGCTAACAATCCAGCACCGAAAGCTGGTTCGTATCGAGGCAAAATTACCTTAGCTGTCGGGGCGATCGCACTTATTGCCGCTTCAAACCGAACCCGGCAATTTGCCTCGCCGCCCCACACACCTCCTACGAGCACAATTTCAAATTCTTCTCTGGGGTTAAATAGCGCTGAAATGGCTATTTTTGTTGAAAAGGTTAATTCTGCCACGGCACTATTAATAATGCGGTCAGCGACGCGATCGCCCTCTGCTGCGACTCGATCGACAATCGGCGCTAAAGCTGCAATTTCTTTGATTCCCCAACCGCGCCGGTAAACGACTTCTACCAATTCTTCTAGGTGATTTAGGCCTAAATGGTTTTGAAAATTTTCGGCAAGTGCTGTAAAGTCTCCGCGTCCGTCATAGAACTTCAAAGCCGCTTGCAAACCTTGAACGGCGATGTCATATCCGCTGCCTTCATCGCCTAAAAGATATCCCCAACCGCCGACTCGTTTAGTTTTCCCTTGACTGTTTTGCCCGAAAACAATCGAACCGGTTCCTGAAATAACGGTGATACCGACTGGATAGCCCGTGCCGCCAACAAGTGCGATCGCGCAGTCGCTGCAAATTACTATATTCCTAGGCAAGAACGATCGGGTTACTGGTAAAGTATTCGTCAACTGCAAGTTCTGCACTAGAAATTGCACTATTTCAATATCTTTTTGACGCCCCACGCCTGCTAGTCCCAGACAAATAGCTTCTATGTTGAAATTGCTATTCGCCTCGATTTTAGCGGACAGAACTGCTCGTTCGATCGCCAATTGAATCGATTGTTTTGCTCTCTCAATTCCCAGCGTTTGATAATTTGACTGCCCTGCTTCGCCGCGTCCCAAAACAAGGCTGTTTTCGTCCATTAAGATGCAGATAGTTTTTGTGCCGCCGCCGTCGATGCCCAATACATAACTCATGGATAATTTAGAGAATGAACCGCTGAGCAACCCAGCTCAACGCAGATATCTCTATTCTACGCTTTCTATAATTCGATTAAATCGACAGAGCAATGCTAATAAGAATTAAACCTAATAAAGCTAACCAAACGAGATGGCGCTGACACCAATTTTTGATTGATTGCGGCCAGCCGCCGCTGATGTAACGGCTCGTCTGCGGCACAAGCGGCTCAGCTCGATCGTGATAAAGCGTGCATTCTTTGGCAAAAGGACGTTGCGGGTAGTTGCAAGTGTCATCTTCGTGATAAATACAGGTAGTGCACAGAAATTCTTCGGCTTGCGATCGATAAAGGGGGATACCCGGATGACCGAAAGCCTTGAGAGGGGTTTTGCAGTGCGCGCAGGCGATCGCTCGGGCGTCTACAGGTTGGTGACAGCGGGGGCAATCAGGCATATACAGGATGTGATTGGGTAATTTTGTCGGTAGCTCGTTAGGGGGTTTACCGAACGCTGCTCGACACGCTCAACTCGCCATCAGGCGGCTGGATGCTCCAAAATAGAAAGGTAGGTGTGCGCTGATGTAACTTTAAGTGTACAGATAGTTTCGCAGCGACAGCAGGCGACCTGAGCCGATCGAGTATGAAGAGCAAACAGTAGGAAAAATATATGGATAACAATAGCAACTTACTCAAACAACTGGTAATGCTCGGCATTGGTACTACCTCCCTGGTTGCCGAGAAATTGCAGGAAGTCAGCGAGCAATGGGTCAAAGATGGCAAAATCAATTCCGACCAAGCCAAAACCTTTGTCGATGACATGACCGAGCATCTCAAGTCTGAACAAGGCAATTGGGATACGCAGTTGCAGCGGCAACTGCGGAATATGCTGCAAGATATGGGAGTCCCCCGACAATCCGAAATGGATGAGTTGCGGGGAAGGCTCGATCGTCTCGAACGTCAGATGCGGGATTTAGAAAACCGTAACTGGCGCTGAGTTCGATCGGGTCTGCCGGTTCGCTGCTATCTTGTGATAAGATTGTCACCCGAAGGCAGAAGGCTCAAAAAGGCACTTATGTAGAAGCCACTTATGTATAATTACAAACATTCTGACTTCATACTTTTGCCTTTAAAATTATCTGGAACCTGCCATCTTTTGGTGGAAAAGTTCAGATAAAATTTGGTAGTTATTGTTGTACTAGATGTCTTAGATATCTGAGATATCGCGGTTAAAATTATCAGGAGGATTAATTTTGCGAGGAGTTCTAGTGAGTTTGGGGGTAATGCTGGTTTGCTTTGTGTTTTTGATAGTCGCTCAAATGGGCGGTTCTGGGTCTCAAGCAGTTGCCGCCGAATTGAACAATCTTTTACCCGAGACTGCTATTGAGAATTTGTCAGCGCCGTCTTTGGAAGAAGATAGCTTGCTAGTAGCTGATGCTACTTTACCGGAGGTACCAGCTACTATCGCTGGCAATAATATGACTGATAATACTGAGAAAACTGTCACCACAGATTCAGGTCTGAAATATGTTGAATTGAAAGAGGGTAATGGGGCGACTCCAAAAACCGGGCAGACGGTTGTCGTGCACTACACTGGAACTTTGGAGGATGGTACGAAGTTTGACAGTTCGCGCGATCGCAATTCTCCTTTTCAGTTCAAAATTGGCGTGGGTCAAGTAATTAAGGGTTGGGATGAAGGTGTCGGTACGATGAAAGTTGGAGAGCGCCGCAAGTTGATTATTCCCCCTGAACTCGGTTACGGCGCTCGCGGTGCGGGCGGGGTGATTCCTCCTAATGCTACGCTGATTTTTGATGTGGAATTGTTGAAAATCGCTGGCTAGGTAGCTCAATCTAATTCAACGTAAAACTTTTACGGTGTTTAGAAACCCGGTTTTTTTAAGAAACCGGGTTTCTGTGTAAGATTGCGTCTGGTAAATAACTACAATATTTGTAGTGGCAGGTTTCACCAACAATCTTTCATTCACATCAATACGAAAATATCTATAAACCCGCCCCCACTTAATCGACCAAACTTTATAACTGCCAATTCAACGGACATAATATCAGCCCTAGTTGATTTACGATCGCTTCGGAGATGCCAGATTCCGAAAGCAGGTAAATTGGGCGTCGAATAATAGTTTGATGATTCCTGTGGGGCCGTTTCTGTGTTTGGTAATAATTACTTCTGCAATTCCGCGATCGGGCGAATCAGGATTGTAATATTCATCGCGGTAGAGCATAATTACTAAATCTGCGTCTTGCTCGATACTATTATGAGCGTACAATCCTTGTGTAACAAAGTTTTTAACTTTCTCTACCGTTAGATCGTAAACCATTTCTTCGCCGATGAAATCTATTTTTTTTATTTTATCCCAATAGATATCGCTAACAGCAATTTTCATAATTTCTTCAGAGTCTAGAAGAGTAGCTAACTGCGTAGCTCGTTCTCTACTGATATCACATTGATAGGAACTGTCGCCACAATAGCGCACGCCCAAACTTGCTTGAATTTGTTTAGTTGTTAAACCCAAACGTTCTCTGGCCATATTAACTTGGGTTCGCCAAACTTGGTTGGGAATTAAATCTCGGTTGGTATTAGCCCCTCCAGATTTTTCTAGATATATTTTGACGGCGGCTAAACTTTCTTGTTTATAATTGCCAATCGCACCAATCCGATATACAAATTTTTCTAGATCTTGCTTCCCACCTACCCATACTTGATATTGAGTTCGCCCTTTATTTCCTTGGGAAATGGATTTAAAAGAAGCATTAATATTCAATTTTAATAATAACGATCGAACTCCCCGCGCTAATTTTTCGCTACTAGATCCATAGTAAACACTGGGATAGTGGGAATTGTCTTTACTCGTACGGATACAACCATCAGTTGCCCATAGGTGTCGAAGGAAAAGAGCGATCGATTCTTGCGGTTGGGTAAATACTAAACTGGGAATAAATTTTTCATGGGAACGTAAACCAAATATTTCTAATTGGTCGAGCCATTTAGTAATCGGATTTTTAATATTGGGAGCGAGACGATAACTAGCGGGGAGATAAACTTGATACCAATCGCGTTCCCGTTTAATGCGGGAATTAATTTGATCGCCAAATACTTCTCTAGCCAAATGTGCAACTAATTCAGCTAAATCTAATTCTCGCGTCGTGTACTGAATGGTATGTCGGGGTAAAGTACAACCATCACCAATTAAATGTCCTAGTAAAGCTAATTCAGCATTACCCATCGTCTGCACTTCATTACAAGGAATTGAGCGTGGTGTAGCAATTCGATCGCCTATTTTAAATTCATCTAAACGCTTCCAACCATCTGATGTAAAGAACTTATGATTGCCTGTTGCTGTAATCGAATTTCCCAAGCAAGTCGTCATCTGCCAGACGGGCTTGACTCCAGTACAAAAAGCATTAGTCACCATCGCTTTTTCCTGTTTCAGGGTATCTGAATTTAATCCCCAAACAGCAAAGCCAGATTTGCCGACTAAATCACGAATCGGGACTTCTAATCCACTATCCGCCAGGGTAACTAAACTATCGCCACCGAGACATCCACTTTCTCTCAAATCAGACATCATCGGCCGCTTGTTTGTCCTCGCTTCCACACCTCGACTCAACTGAGATAAGGCAATAATCGGCACATTGAGTTCGCGGGCTAAACCTTTAAGGCTTCTGGTAATTCGAGATAGTTCTTGGACGCGGTTGTCGCTGCTTCCTTCCATTAATTGCAGGTAATCTAGCAAGATTAATCCTAGGGCTCCGCCTTGTTCTGCTTGGAGGCGGCGGGCTTTCGATCGTATTTCTGTGACGGTAATACTGGGAGTATCGTCAATAAATAGCGGTAGTTCTGATAAGTTGCCAATGGCTGTACTGATGGGTTCCCATTCGTTTTGACTGATTCTACCCGATCGCAATCGGTTACTTTCTATTTTGGCTTCGCTGGACAGGATACGCTGCACTAGCTGTTCTTTCGACATTTCTAAGCTGAAAACGGCAACCGGCAATTTCTGCTGTCCAGCGGCGATGTGATGGGCGATGTTGGTACAGAAAGCGGTTTTCCCCATTGCCGGCCTGGCTGCAACGATGATTAAATCCGATCGCTGAAAGCCTCCTGTCATAGCATCTAAGTCGTAAAAACCGCACGGAATACCGGGAAGTGTAAGGCCTTCATTGCGATTTTCTAGGTCTTGAAATGTTTGGTTTAGCGTTTCGCCGATCGACACTAAATCCTGTTGCGGACGTTCTTGAGTTATGCTGAAAATTTCTTGTTCGGCGCGGTCTAAGACTGTTTCTAGCGGTGTTGCCGTCTCGTAACCTAATTGTACTATGTTGTTGCCAGCTTCGATTAATTTGCGGCGCTGATATTTGTCTTCAACTAAAACTGCATATTGGTCGATGTTGACGGCTGAAACTGTGCGATCGACTAATTGTGCTAATTTAGTTAGTCCTCCTACTTGCTCTAACTGGTTGCGGTCGGTTAGAGAAGTTGTTACCGTCATTAGATCCGTAGGTTGACCCTGTAAAAATAACCCTAATGCCGATCGATAAATGACTTGATGAGCGGCGATCGCAAAAAACTCCGGCCGCAGAAGTTCGGCTATTCGGGAAATAGCTTCGGGGTCAATTAAAATCCCGCCCAAAATTGCTTCTTCTGCCTCTATATTTGTCGGCATCAAATCGCTCATTAGTCAATAGTCCTCAGTCAGTCGATTTTAGATTTTAGATTTTAGATTTTATATTTTAGGTTTTAGATTTTATATTTTAGGTTTTAGATTTTATATTTTAGGTTTTAGGTTTTAGGTTTTAGATTTTATATTTTATATTTTATATTTTATATTTACTTTACAGATGAATCTGGGAGCTTGAACAAGAGCCTAAAATTTTAGCTTCGACCATCAGGATCGTCGGGGCTTGTGTCCGTTTTTCCGGCGGGGTCATTAGTTATTATTAGTGTAAGCTTTTGTAGGAGTGCGATCTGTCGCGATCTCGCGTTTATACCAGACTCACGCTCTCTCGATCTCGCACTCCTGAAAAAATGCTTCTTACTCTCTGCAGAGATGCTCCCCTTCTCAATCTGCAAGTTAGCGTTACTGGGTCATTACTTAGCAGTGCTTAGTTGTTAGCTAATTACTAATGACTAACAACTAATGACTGATGACTGATGACTGATAACTCTTAATTACATCGGAACAACTTGAATATCAACTTCGGCGGTAACTTCTGCGTGTAGTTTGATTTCAGCTTTGTATGTACCAGTTTGGCGAATTTCGGGTAGGGTGATGCCGCGCCGATCGACTTCTTGACTGGTAGAGTTGAAAATCAGTTCTGCTACTTCTTGGTTGGTGACAGTACCAAAAATCGCGTCTCCTTCGCCGACTTGCTTGGAGATAATGAAAGGCCCGGCCGATTCCAGGGCGGTTTTGCGGACTTCAGCTTGCTGCTTGAGCTCTAGCTGGCGCAGTCTTTCTTCTTCACGGCGGCGCTCTGCTTGCTTGAGAATGCCCGGAGTGGCTCTAAATCCCATTCCTTGGGGTACTAGGTAGTTGCGGGCGTAGCCTGGGGCTACTTCTACTACGTCGCCAGCTTTGCCGAGTTTGCTGACATCTTTATTTAAAACTAATTGGACGCGCTTGGCCATGATCGTTGCTTCTGGGGTTTTAACTGCAACTTTTTATAATAGCGAAGTTTGAGGGGCGATCGCAAGGGAGAGGGAAGAAGGAAGAAGGAAGAAGGAAGACGGAAGAAGGAAGACGGAAGAAGGAAGAAGGAAGAAGGAAGACGGAAGAAGGAAGACGGAAGACAGGCATAATATCTTTTAACTGGCAAATTCTGTTGGAAATTCGCCAAACGGGGAGGTGCTGCTGTTTAAGCTTACCTAGCAAAGCGTCGCGCTCGCTCGTTGAGAGCGATCGATCGCATTACAGTAGCAACTAACTCAGTCGGATCGATCGGCTTGGCTAAGTGTTTGTCAAATCCGGCTTGCAAAACTTGGCGCTCGTTCGCTTCTCCAGCATAGGCCGTTAAGGCGATCGCCAACAACTGGCGATACTCAGGGGCAAGCTGAGTGCGGATGCGATTTATCAACATATATCCGTCCATCTGGGGCATTCCGATGTCGCTGACGAGCAAATCCGGTGCAGTTTGTGCGATCGACTGTAGCGCCTCAGCACCAGATGACAGGGAAATCACCTCTGCACCCGCTTCCTCAAGCACGAAAGCGACAAAATCTCGCGAGTCAGGCTCATCATCTACCACCAAAATCCTCAATCCAGCTAGCGGCAAGGATGAGATATCGGGACTAGCAGCCCAATGACGTTCTTCCTCCTCCTGCCTTCTAGAATCATCATTTAATAGCGGTAATCTCACCGTAAACGTCGCTCCTTGGCCTTCTCCGCTGCTTTCTGCAAACACCGTTCCGCCGTGAAGTTCGACGAGTTGGCGGACGATCGCCAATCCCAATCCCAAGCCGCCAAATTTGCGAGTTGTAGCGCTGTCTTCTTGTCGGAAATGGTCGAAAACATAAGGCAAGAAATCGGCAAGAATACCTTTACCCGTGTCCGTGACTTGAATTTGAGCTTTGCCTTCGATTTGCGCTAATCGAACTTCAACTTGACCGCCTTCGGGCGTGAATTTCACCGCGTTTGATAACAAATTCCACACAATTTGCTGCAAGCGACTTGTATCGCCGAGAACTTGCCCGATATCGCGATTTAAGATTGTTTGGATTTGAATTTTTTTTGCTTCGGCTGCTAATTGCACAGTTTCCACCGCAGACGGAATAATCGTTGCCAGATTCACCGGAGCAACATTTAATGTGAGTTTCCCTTGCAGAATCCGAGACACGTCAAGCAAGTCTTCGATTAATTGAGATTGCAGTCTGGCGTTGCGCTCGATCGTCTCAAAGGCTTTGGCAGTTTTAGTCGCGTTCAGCTTGCCGCCGAGGAGCAGTTGCGACCAGCCTAAAATCGGATTCAGGGGCGATCGCAACTCGTGAGAAAGCACCGCCAGAAACTCGTCTTTAATGCGGTTAGCTCGCTCGGCTTCCGCGCGGGCAGTTTGTTCTAATTGGAGAACCATATCGCGCTCGGTTTCCACTTGTTTTCGCTCTGTAATGTCGATTACAGAGCCGATATAACCCTCAAATTGTCCGCTTTCGGAAAATCTGGGAGCAGCCGCATCGATCGCCCAAGAATATCCGCCATCCTTGCGCCTGATGCGATATTCCACGCGGAAAGGTTCTTGGCGTTCGTTGGCGGTCAAAAATGCTTTCTTGGCCTGTTCTCTGTCTTCTGGATGCAGCGCGTTTACCCAACCCAATCCCAAACCTATTTCCTCAGTTTGACCTGTGAAGTCATACCAGCTTTTGCTCAAAAAAGTGCAATAGCCTGTGGAGTCTGTTACCCATACCATAAAAGGAGTGTTGTTAGCCATATTGCGGAATCGTTCTTCGCTTTCTTGCATCGCTGCTTCTGCTTGTTTGCGTTCTGTGATATCCCGACAAACAATCACTCCGCCTTTGATTTCACTGCTAGCATCAACTACCGGATAACCGCTGATACTGATCCAGCGATCTTCGGAATCTTCGCGGCGGACAAATACCTCTACATCATTGACATATTCACCTTTGATTGCTCTGGCTAGAGGTAGTTCAGCGTCGGGGAAGAGAGTGTTTTTGTCTGCCGTAAAAAGACCGTAGGTACTCGACCATTCCTCATAAGATTTTTCATTTGATAGCTGACCGAATATGCCTACGGCGGCTCGGTTAAACAGCACAAACTCCCCTTGTTGGTTGGCCAAAATCAAACCGTCACCAATGCTGTCAATAATTACTTGCAGTAACTTAGTTTGTTCTTGCATGGCGACTTCTGCTCGTTTGCGATTTGTGATGTCGCTGGAGATGCCAATCAGGCCGATGACTTCTCCCGCCTGATTGCGGTAGGGAGCTTTCATTGCCACAAATGTCCGAATGCCATCGGGAGATTCTTCGACGACTTCTGTTTGTCCGGATTCCATAATGCGGCGATCGTTTTCCGTGACTGTGGCTCCAAGTTCTGCTATTGGGTATAAATCGCGATCGCGCCGGCCAATTACTTCAGCAGCAGGTTTACCAAGCACCTTCAAGGTGGCTGGATTTGCATAAATAATCCGTCCTTCTCGATCTTTGACAAAAATTGGCGTGGGCGCTGACTCATTAATTAGATTCAAAATCGCATTCTTTTGCCGCAGTTCTTCTTCAGTGCGTTTGCGCTCGCTAATATCGCTCCAATAAGCCGTAAGTCCTTCGGCCGCAGGATAGGCGCTCACTTCTATATATCTCTGGAGCGACGGGGAAAACTCTTCAAATTTGACAGAAACTTGCTCGTTAACGACTCGATGAAATTCTTGATATGCCATTGAATTGGATTCTTTCTCGGCGGGGAATAGCTCCCAGATCGATCGACCTAACAAGTCGTTTCTCGATCGAGAAAGCAGTTTTTCAGCAGTGGCATTAACGTAGGTATAGCGCCATTGTGAATCGATCGCCATAAAGGCATCGGTAATACTTTCTAGAATATTGCTGACTTGCTGGGAGGCCGCTTGCAGCGCGAGTTCAGCGTTTTTGCGCTCGGTGATGATTTCGCAAAAAATCATGATGCCGCCAATCTCATTGGTGTTGGTTCGCCAAGGGTGAATTTCCCAGCGCACCCAGTCGATTAAGCCATCAGGGCGGGGAAACTGCTCTTCTTGGCAGGTTTCGACTGCTCCCGCCAGACAGCGCTGGTGGATTTGTTTGAAAAGATCGGGCAAATTGGGAAAGATGTCGTAGTGCGATCGGCCCACAATGTTTTGAGTGCCGAGCCCGTAACTTGCCATCCAGCGGTCGCTCACCAGCATATACCGCATCTGCCGGTCAAACATCGCCACCCCCGCAGGCGAATGTTTGACGAACAGCCGCAGTTGCTCGGACTGTTGCCGCAGCAGATTTTCCGATTGTTTGCGATCGCTGATTTCTTTGAAAAGTAAGGCGACTTTTCGGCTCTGCGGCTCAGGAGTGCGGAACGCCGAAACCTCAAACCAGCGGTTCATGACTTCCGAGCCGTGCTCAAAGCGCAAGGACTCCCCCGTCAGCGCGACTTTGCCGTACATCTCAAACCAATAATCTTCGAGTTCAGGAAGCATCTGTCGCGCCGTTTTGCCCACAGCTTGTTCGAGTCCGGTTTGTTTCAAAAAGGCAGGATTGACTTCCAAAAAGCGGTAATCGATCGGCTTGTCGTTTTCGTCAAACAGCATTTCGATGACGCAAAAGCCTTCGTCTAGGGACTCAAACAAAGTGCGATAGCGTTCCTCGGAACGGCGCAAAGCAGCAAGAGCTCGTTTGCGCTCGCTAAGATCCACAAACGCCCCCACACAGCCGCGAACTGCGCCCTGTTCGTCAAATAACGGCACCGCATTCACCAACCAATCAAACGCCGCGCCGTCCTCGCGCACCATTTGAATTTCCACATCTCGCACTGCGACGCCGGAAGCCGCGGCTAGTTGCATGGGGAGTTGTTCTCCCGGAATTTCCTGTCCGTTGCGGAGTTGTCTAAACGGAAGGACTGCGGCTTGCTCTCCGGTTCCAGAAACATTGGTATCGGGCGGCACTTTCAACATCGACTCGGCAAACCGGTTAGCGCGAATTACTTTACACTGTGGGTCGTCGGCGATCGTAATACCGACGGGTACAGCATCAAGTATCGATTGCAGTTCATTAACTCGCCGCTCTAGTTCTTGGTTGAGCCGTTGAATTTCTTTTTTGGTAGCTTTGCGTTCGGTAATTTCATGCACCGTCACATTCACTCCCAGGACGCGATCGTCCTCGGCCCTCAGCGGATAGAGACTCAACAGCCAATCCTGTTCTAGTTCTGGCTGTGCTGAGTTCGTCCTGCGAACTTCGAGCTGTTTGAGAGGAACTTTAGTTTCAATAGCTTGTCTGTAAAGCGGCTCTAAATCATCTGCCATTTCGGGCAAGATTTCGCGCCATGTTTTACCGATATGGGCGGCGGCTGGAACTCGGTTAATTTCTGCTAGGCGATCGTTGAGGCGGACAAACCGCAAGTCGGTATCGATAAAGCAAAGTCCGATCGGCGCACTAGCATAAATCGCCTCGATTTCTGCTAGTTGTTGCTGCACAGTTTGCGCTTGTTGAATAAAAATAGCCCGAGCCGCTTTCTCCTCGGTCACATCTTGAAAATAAACGGCAAGTCCCGATGCGATCGGATAGGCTCGTACCGCATACCAAGCATTGAGCGGCGGATAAAAAGATTCAAAACTAACCGTAACTTGGAAGGTCGCGGCGTGGCGATATTTATTTTCAAACAAACTGCCCACAGATTCGGGAAACTCTTCCCAAATGCTGTTGCCAATCAACTCTTCCGGGAGTCGATTCAGCCACCGCGCCGCTTGCAAATTGAGGTAGGTAAATCGCCAGTCTCGATCCAAAGCAAAGAACCCATCCGAAATACTTTCGAGGGTGTCTGACAGTTGTTGGGCGGGCGCGTGACAGACTGCTTGTGGCTGAGGTTGAGCGATCTCGGTGAAGGTTGTTACTACCGCATAGGGAGTCGATCGATCTCCCTGAAATAAAGGTTGAGAATTGAGCGTCAACCAAATCAATTCTCCCTGTGACCGATAAAAGCCCATGATGATATTTGAGCACGATCGCCCGGTTTGCAGCGCCACCATCGCCGGATGCTTCTCGCCGGGAAAATCCGAGCCATCTTCACGCACTGTCTGCCACAGACTATTGATTGAAGTGCTGCCCTGCATCTGTTCGGCTGTCATCCCCAACAGCTCCTGGGCGTGAGAATTGCACCCCTGAATGCTACCATCTGCCAATTGCAGAACCATCCCTACATCTGTGGGAAAAGGCGCGGCTGGGTAGAACGCTTTGTGAGAATCCGTTGAAACAGAGGGGTCGATTTTCAGTTGGGGTTCAGTATTGCCTGGATTTTGCATCGGTTTCTAACAACGCTCATTTTACTTTTGGCCAAGCCAATCGCGCTCATCAATGAATAGGGAAATAATTCAGAGGAACTTTTGATTGAATCAGGGTGACAATTCACACCTCAGAGGGATGTCGATCGTCCTGCGGTAATATCGATATCTAGACAATTTATTTTATCGTAGAGTCCCACGTCTTAACCAGTTGCGAGATTCAGCACAGGCAACGGGCAAATTTCTGGCTGTTTCAAAGCCCAGGTCAGTAAGTCTCATCAGTTTTCGGCGTTGCTGCATATTACCGACGGCTGTTGCTCGTTTTGGGGCGCGAACAGATGAAACTTGCGCACAGGTAAATAATAAGTGGATGAAGCTTGAAAATACATAAGGTTTCTCTCGGAGCGAGTGAAACGAAGCAATCGCTCTTGTTACGCCCTTCTTACATTCTGTTATATTGTAAACTTTATTTCTGCCTACCTACTTAGAAACCCCGTTTTTTTGTGTAAACCCGCTCGTAAATTGAGGCAAGATTATGTTGGTCTCAACGGTAAACGGGCGATCGCATTTACCCCACCAATACAGGGCTGCCTGCTTCCTCCAGTCCCAGCGTTTGTATCGCGTTTGACCGTGCGCCTTTTACTGCCATTCATTTCACAAACTTAATCCTATGCACATATTCACAGCCGCCGATCGCACCTATATTCTGGGGTTAGCAGCACTTCTCAAGTCTGTAGATCTCAATGTTAGCGAATCTGGGAAGCAGCCGGTAAAAATTAGCATTGTATCTACCAGGATAGATCCACAGCAAAAGAAACAGTTACAGAATTGCTGCAAATACCAGATTGAATGGCAAGAATTGCAATCTAATTACGACCAACTGCTTTCGGTGTCAGGTTCTAAACTTCCTTACGTTAAATTGGAGCCGCGAAAATATACGAAAGAAACAGAAAGGCTGATTTGGCTCGACAGCGACACGATCGTTTTGGGGAGTTTAGAGCCGCTGTGGAACCTAGATTTTCAAACTATGCCGGTAGCAGCCGCAGCTAACGTCTGGGGAAATTGCAACAATTATCAAGATCGAAACCCTTATTTCAATAGTGGCGTTTTAGTTTACAACATGAAGCTTTGGGAGGAAGACAAACTGTCCGAAAAGTTGCTCCAAAACGCTAGGGTTCACGTTTGGGGCGATCGCGATCAAGGTGCATTAAATTCTGTTTTAGTGGGAAGGTGGAAGCAATTAGGGCAAATATGGAACAACCACGATACTGATGATAAGTCAAGTAAAGTGATGCACTTTATGTCAAGACCGAAACCGTGGGAAAGCTCCGCCCCCAATCAATTATGGCTGGATATGTTGTCTAAGACACCGTTTAAGGACGAACTGGAAAAAATTCCAAATAAGTTTAAGGGGCTGTCGAGCTTTCAGGTAAAATACAGAAGATTAGATCGGTGGTTGAGCGAACCGATACTCAAGTTTAAGAGTTACCTGAAAAAACAAAAACGTTAAGGTCAATCGATTTTAGATTTTAGATTTTAGATTGAAGCATTGACCCCACGGATGAATCCGGGGGCTTATATCCTGGATGCTTTCGGTCAAAATCGGTCTTTCATGCCGCGCAATCGAGCGAAGGTTTGCACTGGATCGCGGCTGTTGGTGGCTGATTGGAGGTTGGGACAATCCCAGCGCAAAAATGGGTTTGTGCTTTTTTCGATGCCGATCGATGATGGTATTGTAGGTTGCGATCGACTGCGCGCTTCTTTGACTTCGCCCAAGCGGTGCTGTAAATCTAGATTGTCGCCATCCACGCTCAAGGCAAATTGTAGGTTGTTCAGCGTGTATTCGTGGGCGCACCAGACTCTCGTACTGTCGGGCAAGTTTCGCAGTTGCCCGAGGGAGGCTAACATTTGAGTTGGAGTGCCTTCAAATAGTCTGCCGCAGCCTCCAGCAAATAAAGTGTCGCCGCAGAACAATTCGCCGGTTTCCCCTGGGTTGCTGGGGGGGAAATAGTAGGCGATGTGAGCTTTTGTGTGACCGGGTACGAAGAAGATTTCGGCGCTTCTGCCAGCAAATTCAACGCGATCGCCCGCTTGTAAAAACACTTGCTGTCCGGGAATTCTGCCTCGGTCTTCTGCGCCGCCGTAAACTTTAACTTGGGGAAAGCGATCGATCAGTTGCTGGTTGCCGCCTACGTGGTCGCTGTGGTGGTGCGTGTTGAAAATTGCGGTTAATTCGGCTCCGAGCGATCGCAGTTGCTGCAAGACCGGCTCTGCTTGGGCTGGATCGACGACGGCTGCTGTGCGGCGATCGGGGTCGTGCAGCAAGAAAATGTAATTGTCGGACAGTACCGGAAGCCTATAAACCTGCATAAAAAACTACCTCTCTAGGAAAAATATTATATAATTAAATTAGTCTGAAGCGTATCCGAAGGCTGAATGCAGACTTATCAAGTCCGCACATCTATCTTTGGAACTAAAACTCTGATAGCTTATTTCTGCTGTTGAGCAAATTGAGTTACAGTCTGGTACGCACGATTTTTGGTTTTGGGTCAAAAACTGCAATCCCGTTTAACTATTGTGACATAGAAGCGATCGAATAAATGCGAACATCTCACAACAAATCGAACTTAACAATTTCTCAAATGGTCGATCGGATTGTAGCGTCTGGCAAGATTACTCGCCGGGAACATTTAGTTTTGACTTCTGCTATCCTGTCAGATGATAAAATTTCAGAAGAGGATCGACACCAAATTAATCGGATATTTGATTATCTCCAAATTGGTCGCCTCAAGTTTATCGATTGAACTGAAGAGTGGCGCAGTCAGCATCCCTCTGGAGTGTAAAAAGCGTTTTTTCGGAGTGCGATCGTGCCGCACAGGAAAGTCTATATATCTCGCTTGATTTCTCCGGCTCGCGTGGAGTGTGAAAGCGTCAGTTGTAGAAGTCTCAAATTAACAAGGCTCTTGGCAATCCCAGCTACAAAAACAGGCAGAATAAAATGAGTGCAGAAAAACAAACTATTTTGGTGACGGGTGGAGCTGGATATATTGGCTCTCACGCGGTATTAGCACTGAAAAACGCCGGTTACGGTGTGGTGATTTTGGATAATTTAGTTTACGGTCACCGAGATATAGTAGATCGGGCTTTGCAGGTGGAGTTGGTAGTTGGCGATACGAGCGATCGGACTCTTCTGGACAACCTGTTCGCTACGCACAATATTGCTGCGGTAATGCACTTTTCTGCATACGCTTACGTGGGCGAATCTGTTACCGACCCAGCTAAATATTACCGCAACAATGTCATCGGTACTATTACTCTTTTGGAAGCAATGCTCGCTGCTAACGTGAAGAAATTTGTGTTTTCTTCTACTTGCGCGACTTACGGCGTACCGCAGAAAATTCCGCTCACAGAAGACCACCCACAAAACCCGATCAATCCCTACGGCGCTACTAAGTTAATGGTAGAACGGATTTTGTCAGATTTTGACGCTGCGTACGATTTTAAGTCTGTGTGTTTCCGCTATTTTAACGCGGCTGGGGCCGATCCGAACGGGTTGTTAGGAGAGGATCACAATCCAGAAACTCACCTGATACCGCTGGTGTTGTTCGCTGCTTTGGGTAAACGAGATTCGATCGCGATTTTTGGCACGGATTACGATACTCCTGACGGTACTTGCATTCGCGATTACATTCACGTTAACGATTTGGCATCGGCTCACATTTTAGGATTAGAATATTTGCTAAATGGTGGCAAATCTGATTTCTTTAATTTGGGCAACGGTGGCGGGTTTTCGGTGAAAGAGGTGATAGAAACGGCTCGCCAAGTGACCGGAAAAGAGATTAAGGCTGTTGAGTGCGATCGGCGTCCGGGCGACCCGCCTGCTTTGGTTGGCAGCAGCGAGAAAGCCATCAAAACCTTGGGTTGGTCTCCAGAATATCCCGACATTAAGAACATTATCTCCCATGCTTGGCAGTGGCACCAAAAACGCCACTCGCAGGCATAACTATAAAGGCAGAAGGCAGAAATAAAATTTTATTTCTGCCTTCTAGATTTTATATTTAACTATGATATGGAGCCGCTTACTGTGAGTTAGATAGACAAGTGAAATTAGAAAGCAAAGGATTTATCACTATTTTAACCGGTCTTTACTCTTTCCAGGATTGCATTCATTTTCTGGCGTCTGTCAGGAAGTTTCACCGCGAACCCATTATTGTTTTAATAGATAGAGTTCCTCAAATTTTATACCCTTTACTTCAGGTGTTCGGAAATGTCATATTGAAACCTGCACCCTCTCACGAAAATCCTGTTTTAGCGTCGCGGCTAGCTAAGCTGGCTTTGTACGAAGAATCTCTGTTTGAGAAAACTATTTATATGGATTGTGATATTTGTTTGCTGTCGCCAATAGATGAGGTTTTTGATTTTCTTGACGGGGTGGATTTGTTGGTGACGGAAGATGTGCAGCCTGCGATTGCTAAAGCTGCAAATTTATTAAGAGTCAAGCAGGATATTCTGTCAACTTTGCAGTCTGTCGGGTTGCCGCTAAATGAAAATAGCATTCAATACAATGGCGGATTTATCGCTTTTACGAAAAGCAGTAAAACTCAGGAATTGTTCACAAATTTTAAGAAATATTTCGAGATGGTAGTTGCGCATCAAAATGTGCTATACTTAAAAGACCAGGGTGCTTTTGCGGCGGCTGTTGAATCTGTGAAACCGAAAATGACAACTTTGTCCCCTGTTTACAACTACTTGGATAAGTGGAAGGAAATTTATGCGATCGACAAACCGATTAAAGTAATGCACTGCACTTATCCTTACCGCCCTCAGTACGCAAAGAACGTGACGCGATCGCTCTTTACTAGAATAGTCGATCGCATGGCTAAAATATTTTTACCAAATCAACTTAACAATCCCTGGCGTTTAAAATAATTAAAGTTTGTTGGCAAACTGCATCAAAAGCAACAAAATTCAGCCAACAATTCAAAAAAATTAGCCTCAACATATCCGAATATTTACCTAGAATAAGTATTGCTGGCTTGAATAAAAGTCCTAGATGCGTCACTGGGTTTTTTTTACCAAAATACTTCATTGCTGCCCTTTTCCCTAGTTAAAAACCAGGTTTCTTTGGTTTGGGGCGCGCAAGTCCCGATTGCCTTGACAAAAGTTCGGTTAAGCAGGAAAATCAAACAAATGTTTTAAACAAAATACTCAGTGAAAGTTTCATTAGTAGTAAGCGATTTGTCAGGAGGAGGTGCAATTCGTGCTTTTCTTTTAGCTCAAGTCCTTAGCGAGCTTAAATGTGATGTAGAAGTTGTTGGATTTCAGTTTGGCAACGAATTGTATGCTATTCCTCCCAGAGATATCCCCGTATGTGCGATACCGGGTAAAAAATATCCGGGGTTTTTGATGGATGCTCAAAAACTTTTGAAAAAAATAGATGGGGATATTATTTATGCAGTCAAACCTAAACCTACAAGCTTTGGTTTATCGCTGCTAAAAAAACTGGCAACTCGCCACTCTATAATTTTAGATATAGACGACTGGGAACTGAGCTGGTACAGTGGAGATGAATGGCAATACCGTCCCTCTTTCAAACAACTTTATCGAGATATTTTCAAACACAACGGTCAATTGAGAGAACCAGATCATCCCCTCTATCTCAAGTGGATGGAAAGTCTCATCCACCGTGCTGATGCAGTCACTGTTGATACTGAGTTTTTAAAACAGCGTTTCGGGGGTGTATATTTGCCTAATGGCAAGGATACTGTAATGTTCGACCCTGCTAAATACAATCCTGAATTGAGCAGACAGCGTTACGGCTTGTCCGGGTATAGAATTCTGATGTTTCCCGGAGCACCACGACCTCATAAAGGTGTTGAGGATGTTTTGATGGCTCTCGAACAGTTAAATGAGCCCGATTTAAAATTAGTTATCGTCGGCGGAAGTCCTTATGATGATTATGATGATAAACTTGTGAAACAATGGGGGCGTTGGATTGTTA
Organism: Microcoleus sp. MOSTC5; assembly: GCF_036701825.1. Classification (NCBI taxonomy): domain Bacteria; kingdom Bacillati; phylum Cyanobacteriota; class Cyanophyceae; order Oscillatoriales; family Microcoleaceae; genus Microcoleus; species Microcoleus sp. MOSTC5. The sequence goes on from NZ_JAUBRK010000056.1 coordinate 19,536, forward strand.
AACTGCCACGGTTTCCAGTCGAGACGATGCCGTCCGTTGTAGCGGGGGCTCATGTTGTCGTTGTTCCTCAGCGAGAAACTCTCACAGCCGTGGCTCAGTTTCCGCTCAAGCTGACAGACGGCATGGCAATGGCTAAGCCTGTTTTGTCTACGCGAGTGGGGGATATTCCAGCAATTTTAGGGGGAACGGGTTATTTAGTCGATCCGAGTTCTCCCGCTCAAATTTCACAAAAAATTAAATGGATATTTCAAAATTTTACAGCGGCTAATTTACAAGGAATGAAAGCTCGGAAAAGATGTGTAAAAGAATATAGTATTCAAGCAATGAAACCGATACTTTCAGATATAATTGCAGGTATGTAAAGGTTATTTTAAAACTACTCAATGGAGGAAGAAAAACTGGCTGTTATTAAAGAATATTTTGAGATGCCGTACTGTTTAGCTGGGAATGCTTCATGTCTGCCAATAAGCTACTCCTAAAATTTGCCAGACGATATCCCGGCAGGATTCTCTTAACCGTGATTCTGGGCTTTTCTGGCGCTTTATTCAACGGTATCAGCACTACTCTGATTGTACCAGTGCTTTTAAGTTTTTTAGAGGAAGCTATCGAGCTGCGCGGCGCTCCACCTATAATTAAAACTTTGATGTATCCCTTTGAGGGAATGCCAGGAAATCAGCGTTTAATGGTGATGACCGGCGCGATTGTTCTGGCAATTTTTTTGAAAAATATTGCGAGTTATATCAATACTTTAGTAGCTACTTCTCTGACGCGCTCTCTGACTTTTGATTTGCGAGAAGCAGGTTTGCGGTTGTTGTTAGAAGTAGATTTAGATTTTTACTCTAAAACTAAAGTCGGGGATTTAATTAATAGATTGGGCGGAGAGATTGGTCGGACTGCTAGTGCAGTTGGCACGGCGATAGGAATGTTTACTACCTCAATCACTGTTTTGGTGTTTGTGGGTCTGCTGCTTTCTCTTTCGTGGAAACTGACGGTGACAGCTACAGTTTTGCTGTCGTTTGTTGCTTGGACAAATCAATATATTATTAACCGTTCCAAGCATTTTGGCTACCTGCTTTCTGAAATGTCGAAAGATTATTCGATTAGGGTGCTGGAAACCATTACTGGGATTCGGCTGGTCAAGTCAACAGGGAACGAGGAAAGGGAGTATCAGCGGATCAAGCATTTAATTCAAAGGCGAGAACAAGCGGATTTTCAGGCTCAGGTAAATTATGCGGCGATCGCCCCAATTAACGAAGTTGTTAATTTAATTGTTATAATTTTGATTGTATTTATAGGTCGCACAATATTTGCGAATGAGATAGAGTCTATTTCTACCATTTTATTGACCTATTTATTGGTAATGTTTAGGTTAATTCCTTTAATTTCTCAATTGAATAGCGGGCGCAGTCAATTTGCTAATACATCGGCTAGTGTAGAGGTGGTTAATGAATTTTTGAGGTGCGACGACAAGCCATTTATGCTGAACGGTTCTGTGCCGTACACTCATTTGCGATCGGGAATTCATTTTAGTAAAATATCTTTTAGTTATCCTAACCACAAAAATTTAGTTCTTCAAGGAGTTGATTTATTTCTACCTCATGGGACTACTTTAGCTTTGGTAGGAACTTCGGGTTCTGGCAAGTCAACTTTGGCAGATTTACTGCCGAGATTTTACGATCCTACTGAAGGTCATATCTCGATCGATGGCAGGGATTTGCGCGACTTTGAGCTAAAAAGTCTCAGACAAGCGATGGGTATTGTTAGCCAAGATACGTTTTTGTTTAATGCTTCAGTGCGCGAAAATATTGCTTACGCTAGGCCTCAAGCGACTGAGGAAGAAATTGTGGAAGCGGCGAAGGGAGCGAATGCTTACGAGTTTATCCAACTGTTGCCGGAGGGGTTGGATACTCAAATTGGCGATCGGGGCGTGATCTTATCGGGAGGGCAGCGTCAGAGAATTTCAATTGCTAGAGCTTTGCTGCAAAACCCGGAAATCTTAATTTTAGATGAGGCAACAAGTTCGCTGGATACGGTTTCGGAAAGGTACGTGCAAGCGGCGATCGAGAAATTGAGCTGCGATCGCACAACCTTAGTCATCGCCCACCGCCTCTCCACAGTCCAAAAAGCCAACAAAATCGCCGTGATCGATCGCGGACAAGTCGTAGAAATGGGTTCCCACGAAGAATTGCTAGCAAAAGGAGGTTACTACACTCGCTTGTATTCAGTCCAATTTGCCGAAGAAACCGCTCGCGATGAAGCTCTAATTAGAGGTTCTTACGAAATTCGCACTCGCCTGACTCCTATGATAGCTTACCTCAAATTGCTAGTAGATGAAATGGTAGACTCTCCCGAAGAAAGAGACGAGTTAATCAGAGAATCATTTCACTCCGCTGCTAATATTTTCACGACTTTAGAATTTATAGAAAATACTATTAAGCGTCAGGCTGTTAAAAAGTAGTCAGTTGGCAGTTGACAGCAGTCAGTAGTCATTAGTCAACAGTCTGCACAGTCAACAATTACCAATTACCAATTACCATGTCTAAATATTATGTATTTTTCACCAGAAATATCTTGCCGCAACCCAATGTAGCGAGCTTAGTTCAAGTTGCGCACTCTGCCAATGCCGCAGCAAACCTCGGTTATCCAGCAGTTTTGGTATACCTCCGCAAAGGATGGAATGCTTGGAATCCCGTTGATTTACTTCGTCCTTTTCAACCGAGGAAACCGGATGACAAACTTGCCAAAATTTACAATCTTCAGGAACAATTAAAAGTAGCAGATTTGCCCGTCCCGTGGCCGATCGACCTTTGGGACAGCAAGTGGACGAGTGCGAGTACGATCGTCTCAAAATACTATTTACCGATTCACCTGGTTAAATCCACTAAAATTGTCCACACCCGCGACTGGAACTTTGTCAAAGCTGCCATTAAAAACGGTATTCCCGCTATCTACGAACAGCACCACCACGAAGACAAAAATTTTCAACCAGAAGTCGTTCGCAATCCTCTATTTCAAATTGCTGTAACTGTTGCAAATACTGTCCGAGACAGCATGATTAAGAATGGGATGCCACCGGAAAAAGTAATTACGCTGCACAACGGTTTTAACCATTTGTTTCTCGCCAGACAAACAGAAGCTGCCCAGAATTGGCGACACCAATTATTAGGAGATGGAAGACAGCATTTAGCAGTTTATGCGGGAGGACTTTACCCGTTTAAAGGTGTTGATATGTTGGTGGATGTGGCTAAGGAATTGCCACGGGTTCAATTTGCGATCGCGGGCGGTGATTTATCCCAAGTAACAGCCTACCAGCAGTTAGCAAAATCCAAGCAAGTTAACAACATTAAATTTCTCGGCTACCTGCCTCAAAATCAACTGGCTAGCTTGCTGCAAGCAGCCGATGTTTTGACTCACCCGCACTGTTTGACAGAGGCCGCGACGTTTACATCTCCTTTAAAATTCTTTGATTACATGGCATCGGGAACTCCGATTGTGGCGACGGAGATTGCATCTTTAATGGAATTTAAATCGGGAAATATAGCAGCAACTTGGTGCGAACCGGATAATCCGCAGCAGTTCGCGCAAAGCATTCGAGATAGTTTAACAAAATATCCGAGGAAAAGCGAAGGCTATGCAGAAACATTGAATTTTGTCAAGCAATTTTCATGGGAAAATAGGATCGAGAGAATTTTGAGTTATGTAGATGAGCAAGTGCGATCGCAAATTATTCATTAATCCGCATCCCATAATTTAAAAATCCGTATGGGCGGGTTTCACCCACAATCCTCGCCTCAAATAAATAATCTCATAAACCCGCCCCGTCCACGCGAAAACCAGATTTATTATTAAAAATGAACCCAAAAATCATCGGCACAATCACCACCTATCCAGGCATGAACCAAAGCGACTGGCTGTGGCAACAAACCCCCCACAACTTCGGCAAATGGGGAAACATTCAAATGCTAGCAAATCACCCAGAACCAGACTTTTTACTCATGTATCAATTCGACTTTCCCCGATCGCCCAAAAAGCAGTCATGGCTCAACAAAATCCGCCGTCCAAGCCCGCAAAATCCAGAAAAGGACTTTCGAGAAAAATTGGGCGGTGTCCCCCAGGAACGCATAATTTACCTGATCCGCGAGCCACCATTACCAGAAGTTATTGAAATTACCAAAGCCAACTACGAACAAGCCAAACTTTATTGCGGTTACGTTTCCGGGCCCGACGATTTCGCACCAAAACCAGATTATATGCCCGCGATTTGGTATCACTCTAACTCGTTTCGAGAACTCGATGAAATGCCTGCGCCGCCAAAAACTAAATCCTGTTCTTGGATTACTTCAGGTGTTAGCCGCACCGCCAATCACCGCCACAGATTAGACTTTATCAAATTGCTGCAATCGCAAGAATTAGATTTTGACCTTTACGGGCGAAACTTGCCAACTTGGGCACAGGGAAACGGCACTGTAAACAATAAATGGCACGCCGTGGCACCATACTATTACAACTTAGCTATTGAAAATTATGCGGAAAACGATTGGTATGTCAGCGAGAAGCTTTGGGATGCTTTGTTAGCTTGGTGTTTGCCAATTTATTACGGCGGTTCGGCGGCGGATAAGTTGTTGCCGGCAGGGAGTTTTCTGCGGCTGCCGAGTTTGGATGAGAAAGGAGTAGAATTTATTAAAGAGGTTGTTGCTACTGCGGATTATTGGCATGAAGCGAGGGAGAAAATTGCTGAAGCCAGACAAATCATTCTCCACGAATTGAACTTGCTCAATTGGCTGTCTAATTTTGTATCTCAAGAAATAGCACCATGACAGAAAACCAAAATCAACCCAGAGAATACGATGCCGTACTCGGCGGTCAATCTCAAGTGCCATTAGGTGCTGCTATCTTAGGCGGGATTCCCGGTATTAAGAGTCGTTTGGCTGCACCGATTGTCGAGGTAAAAATTGCTGCACTGTCTGAAGCAATCAGATATGGAGATGTTGGTTTAGATTTGATCGTTGGGGCACTGCAAGATGAATCGCTGCAGGTGAAGTTTGCAGTCTTTTTGGTGCTGAAGGATAGAGATGAACCAAATATAAAAAAGCAGTTACAAAAATATTTTCCTACTTTTGACTTTGATGCGATAACAGTAAATGCTAAAGGAAAAGAAAACAGTCGCTGCCCTTATTATGCTCACTTCTTCGCCGAAGACTTAGGGAATGGAGTTGTGCTGGAAATGGTTTATATTGCCGGAGGCACATTTATGATGGGTTCGCCTAACAGTGAACAAGGACGATATGATTACGAAAATCCGCACCATCTAGTCACGGTACCGGCTTTTTTTGCAGGCAAATACCCCATCACCCAAGCACAGTGGGAAGCAGTAATGGGAAACAACCCATCGGGTTTCAAAGGTGAAAAACGTTGTGTAGAAAATGTATCGTGGGATGATGCCGTCGAATTCTGTGCCAAAGTCTCGCAAAAAAACGGGAAAAAATATCGCCTCCTGAGTGAAGCAGAATGGGAATACGCCTGTCGTGCGAAAACCACAACCGAATTTCATTTTGGAGAAAACATTACCCCGGATTTAGTAAATTATCACGGATACTACCCCTACGCAAACGCTCCCAAAGGACTTTCCCGCAAAGAAACAACCAATGTCGGGAGATTTCCCCCCAATGCCTTTGGACTGTACGATATGCACGGCAATGTTTGGGAATGGTGCAGCGATAGGTGGCACGAAAACTATAACGGCGCACCAACTGACGGAAGTTGCTGGGAAACGGGCACATCTGAATACCGTATGCTGCGTGGCGGTTCCTGGGACAACTATGCGGTCAATTGTCGCAGTGCCGATCGTAACTGGCTTTCGGCGGGCGGTCGCCGCAGGAAGATCGGTTTTCGCGTAGCTGTGGATTTGGCGTAGTCTCCGGTTTTCGGTTCTGTGCTGCAGTCACCCGGGCTCGCCCTCCTCTACCATTTTACTAAATGATTTGGCGGTGGAAACCGCAACGACACAAACAAAGTCCGCCTTTGCGAGACTATAGATATGAATGGAATTTGCACCCTAGCCAACGATACAGTTTACGACCAACTAATTGCCTTGCTCAACAGTATTGAAGTTATCTTAGGCTCAAATATTCCTGTCTGCATTTATCCTTTCGACGACCAAATACAGGAAATCAAAGCTGAAATTGTCAACCGTCCCAACGTCTTTATTTATGAATATAGCGCTTCAATTCAGCGATGGGATAAATTCATGCAAGCAGCCGCACCAGAGCGTTTGAACCGCAAAAAGTTCCGGCTTTACGGCGCACATCGGCGCTTTTGCGCTTTCGACGGCCCGTTTGAAAAGTTTATCTATATGGATGCCGATACTTTGGTGATGAATTCCCTTGATGCGGTTTTTCAGAAGTTAGAGGAATCGGATTTTGTGGTTTATGATTTTCAATTTCGCGACCCAACTAAAGTATACAATATTCAGTCACCAAAACTCCTCGAAGTTTTTGAGCAAAATCGGATAGACTCGGAAATATTTTGTTCTGGATTTTACGCCAGCAAGCAAGGATTGTTTGAGCAAAATACTAGGGAATGGCTGTTAGCTCAACTGCAATCGGGCGAGGCGGAAATTCTCTATGAAGGTGCGGGAGAACAGCCGTTGCTCAATTATATGGTGATGAAAACGGGGATGAATAGCTATAATTTTGCTTATAGCCTCCCGGATGGCGAAAAAACTGGGTGTAGCGTCACTTCTAAACATTTTGAAGAGCAAGATCGGATTTTGTACGACAAGGGAAACCGACTTACTTACATTCATTATATTGGTGTGCCGCCGGATGTAATTCGGAGAGTTTGTGCGGGCGAAAATATTGAGTTTCCCTATCGCGATTTGTTTCTGCATTACCGCTATCTCCGGGAAGCGTCCAAGCGTCCGATTTTTGCCGAAGCGCCAAAGTCTTATACTGAGGTTTCTGCGCCGAATTTGTTAAAAAGGGTATTGAGAAGGTTGAGGATAAATGTATGAGTCGCGGTATTTATATTGTTGCGAATGATAAGGTGATCGAAAGTGCGATCGCCCTTTTAAACAGCATACGTCTGTACAATTGTCAAGTACCAATTTTTCTGATTCCCTTCGACGACAATTATCAGCAAGTCGCAGCCGCACTCAGCAGTCTCCACGGGGTGCGATTGTTCCCAAATCTGGAGTTTGTCGAACAGTTTACCAAAGAAATTGGCCAAATGTTCGATCGCAACTTTTTAGCACTGCCTAATAAAATGCGAAAACTCGCCGCCTGGTTTGGCCCGCTTGATGAATTTCTGTACATCGATACCGATATCATCGTCTTTGAAGACATCGCAGCCAACCTTAACAAACTATCAGAAGTAGACTTTTTTTGCTGCGACTACCACCACCTCAGCGAAAAACTGCGAAATGTATTTTCACCCGCTGTAAAAGAACAAAATATTTTTACCGACTCCCAGCTTCAAGATGTATTTAACAGCGGTTTTTGGGCTTCCAGAAAAGGAACTATTACAGAATCGCAAATGTATGAAATTTTGCAATTCTGTTCGCAGCATCGAGAATATTTTGACTTTACTCAAAATGTCACAGACCAACCTATACTAAATTATATCATTCTCAAGCTGATTCCCAAACGCTGCAACCTTGTTAAAGCTTCAGCAACAGAACCCGGAAGCTGGGCCGGTTCCAAGCATTTTCAAGAAATAGATTATGTTCTTTATGACCGAGGCAAAAGGTTAAAATATATTCACTGGGCTGGGATACCGATTAAATTAGGTAGCCCTTATTGGAAACTTTGGAAACATTATCGTTATCTCAATGAGGAAAAACCAAATTTACTGCAAAAAATATTTCGATATTTGCATGGATAAATAATATTGTTTCTAGTCACACGGCGATTAAAATCTCTAGCAACGCAAGCACACAAACAAAGTCCACGCGGACTAATAAATTAACTGATTTCCAGACCGAGCCTAGTAACGAGTAGAATTCTTCAATCTAAAATCTAAAATCTAAAATCTAAAATCCGATGACTGATGGCATTTATATTCTAGCAAATGATGTTGTTTTCGACCACTTAGTCGCTTTATTAAACAGTCTCGAAGTCAACGGGGCAAAAAATATTCCAGTTTGTATCATTCCCTATGATAATCGACTGAAAAAAGTGCGAGGAGAAATTGCAACTCGTCCTCATGTAACCCTGTTTGAAAATAGCGATTCAATCATTTTCTGGGAAGACTTTGCAACTCAAATTTGGAAAACTCATGCAAAAGCTCAAAAAGTTTGGCAATCTAAAGGTTTGAAACCTGTTCAATGTTTGGAAATGCACCGAAAATTATGTTGTTTCGACGGCCCTTTTGATAAATTTATCTATTTTGACGCAGACACTCTGTTAATGGGTTCTCTAGATTACATTTATCAAAAGCTTGATGATTTTGATTGGGTAGCAAACGATTTTCAATACAAATCAGATCTCAATTATATATTTGATTTTTCCTCCCCAAAATTACCTCAAATTTTAAATTTGGACGAACTGCAATCTCATACTTTTTGTGCGGGTTGGTTTGCGTCAAAAGCCGGGGTTTTAAATCGAAATAATTGCTATCAACTTTTAGAAAAATTAACATCAGGAGAAGCGGAAATTATGTCTTTACGGGGCGCTGACCAATCTTTACTTAACTATTTAGTCGCCCGCAGCAAAATCTCTTTTTACAACTTTGCATACGATCAACCCGAACAGGTGACGGGGAATCATTGGTCTTCTCAATTTGAGGTGATAGATGATGTTTTATATGATAAAGGACGGCGGCTTACTTATTTGCACTACATGAGTATTTCGGCTGCAAAGTTTACTCGATTGTGTGCTGGCGAAGATGTTGAGATTCCGTATCGAGAGGTATTTCTGCACTACCGTTATTTGAATTCGCCGGAAAGACAGCCAAAACTCGCGCCTCCAAATTTGTTGGTTCGCTTGCAGAGAAATCTCAAAAGTTGGGGAATTCAAAAAGTTAACAATGTTCAATTTAAGTGGCGGAAATTCTGGGAGAGATATAGCAATCCTAAATGAGTCGTAAATTTTTTACCCCACCCCAACCCTCCCCTTGGTAAGGGGAGGGAGTAAGAAATTCACAAATGATTTAGGATTGCTATAGCATCTAACTGTACAAAGACTGAATCCACTCCCATTCGCGCCTTAAACCTTCTTCTAAAGCAACCTGCGGCTGATAGCCTAAGATTTTATTGGCTTTAGACACATCTGCGCTAGTGTGCCGCGCGTCTCCCCTCGCAGCTTCGGTAAAATCGATCCGAATTGGTCGATCGACAATTCTCTCTATTGTATCAATAACTTCTCTCAAAACTACCCGACTTCCCCCACCAATATTAAAAACTTCCCCCGCAGCTTCCGGAACCTCAGCCGCCGCTAAATTCGCAGCAACGCAATCGCTGATAAACGTAAAATCCCGCGTTTGCAATCCGTCACCGAAAATTGAAATCGCCTCGTCAAACAAAATCGACTTAAAAAACTTGTGAAAAGCCATATCGGGGCGCTGTCTCGGCCCGTAAACAGTAAAATAGCGCAGCGAAGTAGTCGGAAGGCCAAAATTTTTGTAATAAAGCCCGCACAAACGTTCACCGGCTAATTTCGTAATTCCGTAGGGAGAAACTGGCTGCGGACAAGCGTTTTCATTCGTGGGAAAAGATTCAGCATTGCCGTAAATTGAAGAAGAAGAAGCATACACAAACTTTTGCAATTTTGGCGCATCTTTTGCCGCTTCTAACAATACTTGAGTGCTGTTAATATTGCGTTCGGTATAGCTGCGAAAACCGTCGCCCCAGCTAGCACGAACTCCTGCTTGCGCCGCCTGATGAAATATTACCTTAACATCTGATAAAAGACCTCGCCAATTTAGAGACAAAATATCCCCTTCCACCAATTCAAAACCCGGATACTTTTCAAATCGTGCAATATTCTTGCGCTTGAGGGCCGGATCGTAATAATCGTTGAACTCATCAACACCGATCACCGTCTCTCCTCGATTTAAAAGAGTTTCTACTAAGTTAGACCCAATAAATCCCGCCGCACCCGTAACAATTAAAATACTCATTCGATTTTAGATTTTAGATTTTAGATTTTAGATTTTAAAAAAATTACACAAATTATTGCCTAAGTTGTGATCTTCTTCTTCTTTCTCTTCCTCTGCGTTCTCTGCGTTCTCTGCGTTTGAAAAAGCATCAAATAGGATAATCTTAGAGAACTATCAACCTCCTTCCTTCTGATAAAAAGAGGTTGATAGTTAACTTTCATTGTTCAAAAGAATCTAAATCCAGCGCTTGCGAACCTCCCCGTTCTAGCTCGATCAAAAGCTTGCCTAGCTGAGTCCAAACTAGCCAGGCAGTCAGTACCGTCAGCGGCAAAGCTAGCGCATAACAAAGTAGTTTTGGGAAGGCAAAAATCTCCATCCCCGAAGCTAAAAATACACAAATTCCGCCAGCCATTCCCAGAAAAGGTATCAGCAATTCCAGCCCTTGCAGGTTAGCCAAAGTGCGAGTAGAACGATTTTTAGACCACAGTTGTACGGCTTGTTTGAGAGTTGCTTCAAATGCTAGGCCGGAAGCCATACCTGCTAGTAATCCAGCCGACATTAAAAAATAGGGAGGCTCTGGAAAATAATACACGAATAATTCCTTAATTTGGGTAATTGGAAATTGGGAATTAGGAGTGGGGAAGGGAGAATTTGGAATTGGGAATTGGCAAAAGTAGAATGATTTTTATTTCTTTTTCCCTCTTCCTTCTTCCTTCTTCCCTCTTCCTTCTTCCTTCTAATTAAAATCGAGTTAGCGCCGCTGCTCCTGTTGTGGAAAAATCCGCCAAAGCGCCTAGAGCAACGTTAAACAGGCGACCTGGTTGCAAGTCTTCCTTGACTAAATTCCACAGGCGGCGAACTTCTTCGGTGTGGAGTCGATCGTCCTCTATCAAAGCCAATATCAATTGGCGTCTCAAAAACGACCCTTCATCTGACAGCAAATATTGCAAGCCTAGTTGGGCGGTGGGGAGCAAGTCGAAACTGCGATCGGATCGGGCGATCGCGATCATGTCCTCTAACCTGTTCCACTGGAATTTGCCATCCTTGAATAATACCTCAATCAGACGCCGCCGCAGTGCCGGAGATTCTCCGTTCAACAAACGCCGCGCTACATAAGGATACGCCACCTCGACTATCTTGAAATCGGGATTCAGCGTCAGGGCCAAACCTTCTTCTGTCACCAGAGAGCGAATAATTAAGGCAAATTTCGCCGGCACTCGGAAAGGATAATCGTACATCAACTCCGAAAACTGGTCTGTAATCGTCTTGAAGTTAAAATCTGACACCTTTTCGCCGACGATATCACCGAGTACAGATTCCAACGCCGGGACGATCGGCATAATATCTGTATCTGGAGTCAAAAAGCCAAGTTTGACAAAATCCTTGGCTAACTCTAAATAATCTTTGTTGATCAAATGAACGACAGAATCAACCAAAGTTTCTTTAGTTGTTTCTTCCATCTGATCCATCATCCCAAAATCAATGTAAGCCATGCGGCCGTCCGCTAAGGCAAACAGATTTCCCGGATGGGGGTCAGCGTGAAAAAATCCGTGTTCCAGCAACTGCCGCAAACCGCTGCGGACTCCGACTTCAATTAAACTATCGGTATCCAAACCTGCGGCTTTAACACGTTCTATATCTGTCAGCTTGATGCCCTCAATCCATTCGAGAGTCAGAACGCAATTTGATGTATAACGCCAGTAAATACTCGGAACTTTTACTGTCGGGTCGTCGGCAAAATTTGTAGCAAATTTCTCGGCGTTCCGTCCTTCATTGATATAATCAATTTCCTCGAACAATTTGATACCGAATTCATCGACTATTAAACAAAGGTCGTGACCGAGATTCAGCGGCAACAATGGGCCCAACCATCCAGCCGCCCAGCGCATTAAATAAAGATCGAGGCTCAAGACTGGTAGCAAATTCGGTCGCTGAACCTTGACTGCTACTGCTTCTCCGGTGAGGAGGCGAGCTCGGTAGACTTGACCGAGACTTGCCGCTGCGACAGGTTCGGGGGAGATTTCGCTATAGGTTTCGCTAATTTTGCGATCGAGTTGCGCTTCAATAATCTCGAAAGCGCGCACCGAGTCAAACGGCGGCAATTGATCCTGAAGTTTGATCAATTCTTCGAGAAAGTCTTTGCGGATCAAATCCGGTCTGGTAGAAAGGGCTTGACCGACTTTAATGAAAGTGGGGCCCAAGCGAGTGAGTATTTGTCGCAGGTGGGTGGCCCGTTCCGGCTGGTGTGCTGCGACTTCGTGCTGCCAACTGTCCCACAGCATCCCCAGCACGAAGCCTGCAAAAGACCAAATAACGGTAATTGCGCGCCAAATTGCTTTCCAAGGACGGTTGCGGTAATAATGAGCGATCGCTTGTGGATCGTAGCGTCTAGCCTGAGTGAATTGATACTGAGGCACTCGTTTATTTTCCTCTTATCTTCTGAAAATTACAGGTTAAATTGAGAATTGGGCATCGGGCATCGGGCATCGGGCATCGGGCATCGGGCATTGGGGATGGGAAGTCGAAAGTTCAAACATTCTTTATTCTTCCTTCTTCCTTCTTCCCTCTTCCTTCTTCCCTCTTCCCTCTTCCTTCTTCCTTCTTCATCATTGACCGATCGCATTCCAATTTTTAGGCGAGCGGAAAATGCACCCGTTCGAGGCGGATTGCTAGCCTAAATTTGTTTCTTTTCATTAAATATAGTACATAAAAGTACAAGTGATCGGTCAAAATACTTAACGGCTCTCCCTGACCCAGCCCAAAAACGGATACGCTGCCACGTACTTAAGTCGTGGAAAGATAAAAATTTTAGACCCTAGTTCAAGCTCCCAGATTTATCTGTGGAGTAAATCTAAAATCTAAAATCTAAAATCTAAAATCGACTGACCGCTGCACATTCTCACAGCACTGCAACCCTGCAATTCTTTTCTCCTCCTGCATTTCCCTCGCTTCTGCCATCGCGCCAAAGCTACCGGATGCGATCGGCCTTTGCCAAGCAATCTTTCAGCCCATAAATCGTCCGCTCTTGTTGATCCCTCGACAGTTCGGGAAACATCGGCAAAGACAAGACCTCGCGACAAACTTGCTCGGCCTGTGGCAATTGACCGGCAGAATAGCCCAAAGATTTGTAAACAGGTTGCAGGTGCAAAGGTAACGGATAGTAAACCATCGAACCGATGCCGGATTCCTGCAACTGAGCCCGCATCCAATCTCGAAAATTGCTAGAGGGATTTTGCGCGTCTTCTGGACTTGTCAGCCGGATCGTGTATTGATTCCAAACTCCTTTTGCTTCCGGCAATTCTTTGGGAACGGCAACTCCGGGTACGCGGGAAAGAAATTCGCTGTAAAGAGTTGCGATCGAACGTCGCTGGGCGTTCCAACTGTCGAGATATCGCAATTTAATGCTGAGAATCACCGCTTGCAGGGCATCTAAACGGCTGTTGCAGCCGATTTCTTCGTAGAAATATCTAGAAGACTGTCCGTGTTCTTTGAGCACTCGCATCGAAGCTGCCAGGGCAGGATCGTTTGTCGTCACCGCGCCACCGTCACCGCAAGCGCCTAAATTTTTGGTCGGGTAAAAACTGAAGCAGCCGACATGGCCGATGCTGCCGACTTTTCGAGACTGCCACTCGGCCCCGACAGACTGCGCGCAATCTTCAATTACGGCTAAATTGTGCCGAGTCGCAATTTCCATCAGCCGAGTCATGTCTACCGGTTGGCCGAAGATGTGCACTGGCATAATTGCCTTAGTTTTGTCGGTAATTGCCGCTTCGAGGAGTTCGACATCCAGATTAAAAGTCCCGCTGTCAATATCAACAAATACTGGAGTTGCACCGACGGCGCTAATTACCTCAGCCGAAGCAAAAAAGGTAAAAGGAGTGGTAATCACTTCATCGCCGGGGCCAATTTTGAGGGCTCGCAAGGCCAAAATCAGCGCATCCGTGCCGGAGTTGCAGCCAACGCACTCGGAAACGCCGATGTAGTCGGCGAACTCTCGTTCAAAACTCTTCACGACCGGGCCGCCTACGTAGCCGCCAGAGGCAAGCACTTTTTGCACTGCAGCGCTTATCTCGTCGCCAATCTGCGCGTATTGGCGGGTTAAGTCGAGGGGGGGGACATTATTCACTCTTCACACCACAAATTTCAACCATTATCAAAGCAAATTCTTGCAGCAAAACTGTTTCTCAGAAACCTTTATTGCAATATCTTATATTTGGACAGGCAAACAATCACATTATCGAAAGGGTTCTCCGGTGTTAATTCTGCTAGATTTTACAGATTTGGGTTGGGCTTTGGGGATGGTGGCGATCGCGATCGGGCTTTCGGCGTGGCAAGGATTGGGATTGGAGGGGGCGATCGCGATCGCCGCGGGGCGCACCCTGATCCAGCTAATTTTAGTCGGATACGTGCTCGCAGTCGTATTTGACCCCGAGGGGAAAAATCCTTGGCTAGTTTTAGCAGTTTTAGCAATCATGCTGACAACAGCTAGCATGGTTGCCAGCAACCGCATCAGCAAAAAAATCAAGAACTTACTGCCCTTAGTTTGGGGTTCAATTTTTATCAGTACGGCCTTGACTCTCGCCTATACAAACTTGCTAATTTTGCAACCTGACCCTTGGTACGAACCGCAATACCTGATTCCTTTAGCCGGTATGATTTTGGGCAATGCCATGAACTCCGGGGCGATCGCCGGCGAAAGACTTCTGAGTACAGTTAATAGCAGCCAGTTAGAAATAGAAACCCATTTAAGTTTAGGTTCGACGCCGCAGCAAGCAGTAAAGCAGTACCGCAAAGATGCCATCAAAGCTGGATTAATCCCGACATTAAACACAATGACGGTGGTAGGAATCGTAACTTTACCCGGAATGATGACAGGTCAAATGCTGAGCGGTGTCAGTCCTCTCGATGCAGCATCTTACCAGATTTTGATTATGTTTGTGTTAGCGCTGGCAACTATAATCGCAACTCTGCTGTTGACTGAGGGATTGTCCCGGAAGTTTTTCAATCAAGACGCACAATTGATAAAATGGTAATTGGGCATTGGGCATTGGGCATTGGAAATTGGGCATTGGGCATTGATAATTGGGCATTGGGCATTGATAATATAATGTAAGTAGGAACTTGCATTTAGTCTTATTTTATTGAACAGGCTTTCCGACCTGTTCCACACAGAGTGAGTTATCTTGTGGGGTGAGCAGAATAGCCCGCCCCAGTCATCACTAAGGAGAGTAGCCATGATTCAAACTGCAACTAAACCGCTAACTTTTGAAGAATTTGCGGAATGGAAGCCCGAAAATGCACGTTATGAACTGCACAATGGAGAGATTGTTGAAATGTCACAGCCATTAGGAGAGCATGAAGAAGTTATCAGTTTTTTAGGTTCAGAGTTAAACGCTGAGTCCAGAAGGCGAAAACTTCCGTACATTTTCCCCAAACAAGCCTTAGTTAAAAAGAGCGAAAACCTCTCTGCTTATTCTCCAGATATTTTGATATTAAACCGCCCAAATTTAGCATCAGAACCTCTGTGGCAAAAGTTCTCAACTGTGACTCAAGGCGAATCAATTCCGCTCGTTGTTGAAGTCGTTAGCACGAATTGGCAAAATGACTACATCAGGAAGGTGGGCGAATATGAACTAATCGGGATTCCTGAATATTGGATTGTGGATTATCTCGGGTTGGGTGGCCGCAGGTTTATCGGAAATCCCAAGCAACCGACTATTTCGATTTATCGGTTGGTTGATGATGAGTATGAAGTTAGTCAATTTCGGGGAGATGACAACATCGAATCCGCAGCTTTTCCAGAGTTGAATTTGACGGCGCAACAAGTTTTTCAAGCTGGATTGACTGCGGATGAAATTGCTGGCGATGCGTGAGTGTAAATATTGCGATCGTTCTGACTGACAAATTTTTCGCCCTCACGCACCCTACAACTACAACTACTTCGGTTCGTGACTCGCAATCCGCTTGCCTTCGCCATCGTACACCTGCATCGGGATTTTGGCGTTTTCGGCGATCGCCTCCAAGGCTTTTTGCAATGTTTGAACGTGCTTTTCTACAGCTTGGCGAGTCTTGGTAGCGTTGTTGTTTTCCGCTTGGATGAAAGTTTGTTGCAGTTTCTGCACGTAATTAGGAGTCATCTGCACGGCAATCAAACCTTTGCTAACAGTATAGTCGCAAATCTTGGGGTTGCCTTTACAAGTTCTATCTAAATCCGTGCGGGCTTTTTGCAAGTTTCTTTCTTCCTGCAACCTTACTTCTGCTTGCTGCAAAGAAGTTTTGTAGGAAGCGAGCAGCGGTTGGGCTTTCTCGGAAAATGAAGTTGCTGCCGGCACTTGCTCCGCGTAACTCAAAGCTCTCCGCCAGTATTCTGATGCTTTAAACCAGGCGTTTTTGCCCTCAAAAATTCGAGCTTCCGCTGCTAAAGTCACAGCTTGAGTATACGCATTTTCCGAAATTCCTTCGACATTTTTGCGCTCGCGAGCTTCTGAAAGTTTGGTTTCGTATTTGGGAACTAGCAGTTTAGCTTGTTGGTAAGATGTCGTGCTCGTGGGAATTTCTGATAGGATGTCGAGGGATTCTTCCCAACCTGATTGCACTTGAGCCCAAGTCTCGGCTGTCTGAGCTACTGCTTCGCGAGCTTCTGCTATTTGGGCTGTATTTTTGGCGGCGAGCAGCGTTTTTTCGGCTTGTTTCTCTGTGCTTAACTGCCGATTTCCAGTTGCTACATTCTTCCGGTATTCTTTTGACTTTTTCTGAGCAAACGGATAAACTGGGCTGTCTGTGGGGATTTCTCCGAGTTCGGCGATCGCACTTTGCCACAGAGCTTGCGCTTCCTGCCCGTTCAGGGCCGAATAAGGCGGATTTTGGGTTTTCTGGGCTGCCGACTGTGCGAAGCGCGCTGCATCGATCGCAGAGTTTAAATTCTGATTTTGCTTCCGGTAGTTTTCCAGGGCGCTTTGAGCTTCACCGCGATGAATTGACCAGGAGGGAATCGGTTCTAAAAGGGCGATCGCCTGTTTTAACTGTCGCTGCGCTTCTTGGGGACTGTTGGCAACTTTTGACGTTTTCAGCGTCTTCGTCGAATTCTCGCTCAACTGCTTGGCATTAGCTAATGCAGTACATTCTCCGATGACGCAGGGGCGGCTCAGCATATAATAACCGCCTGCCAAAATTAGCGCCGCCATACTGACCATTCCTGCAGCAGCCAGGATCGCAAACGGTGAATGCTTGGGTTTTTGGGCAACTGTTACCGCTTCCATATCCAGCGGATTGAAGGGATTTTCTGCAATATCTGTCGGTATTGCAGCTACCTTAAAGGCGATCGGATCGGAATTGCTGGAACTCTCAGAAAAATTGGGAAAATATTCTTCATCCCACGCATCTTTCCCATCCGTTCCTAACGGTATCTCTTCCTCTACATCCGCCGTCTCGACCGCATTTTCTGTTAAGACTATCCCGGTTTCTGCTGCGGGGATATTCTCTGTTTTTTTGAACAACTGCACTGTTTTGGGTCTAGACAAAACAGGCTGGTGCATGGTAAAAGAATGGAAAGCATAAGGCTGTTTTTGCCCGGTAATTTTTAGGCAAAGTCCAATCTGTTGAATAGATTCCGGTTCAATTTCGATAATTGCGGCTTCTAGCACCGCAAAAGTCGGTTTTGCTTTGAGAACTAAACTGCGCGGGTGTTCTCCCACAACCGTTAAAGAGTCATCTCGAAAATCGCAACTAATATAAAGCGGTAAATTTTTAAATCCGGCTGCTTGCAAGTGCTGCTGCAACTTTACTTCTAGAATTTGGGCGTTGCTTTGTCGCGCTGCTACTGTCATATTTTTCCTCTTTCTGATATCGCCACTTTCGATTTTAGATTTTGAATTTTAGATTTTAGATTGCAGAACTGTCGGGATTTTTGATTTGTTTGAATTTTGACACCGATTCATCCCAAATCTTAACTCTTAAAATTCAAGTTGCCACAAAATCTTAACTCTCAAATCTCAACTTGCAAAGTCTCTCCATAACTTTCACTGTAATAAACTTGAGTCACCTCAAAACGCCCGCCGTATTGTTTCAAAGGTTCTGCTGCATAACCAAGCGGCAGCAAACAGCAAACATCTACTTCTTCGGGAATTTGAAAGGCTTCTTTCACCTTAGCGCCGACAAAACCTTCCATCGGGCAACTATCTACCCCAAAGCTTTTAGCTGCAATCATTAAGTGAGCTACTGCGAGCATTGTATGCCTGTTTGTCCAAGTTTCTAGGGACTCGAAGCAGGGACGGTTCTCGAACAATTGCGGGATTGCTTGTCGCATATAACCGGCTAAATTGTCATTCATTGCGCCTGCGGCTTTGCCCAATTCGATGACGGCTTCGGTGTTTTCGGGTTCACCGGCGCGCCGATCGCCACAACAGATTAATACTACTGGGGCTTCTACCACTTGGCGCTGATCGAAGGCGCAAGCTTTTAATTTTTCTTTGCTGGCTGGGTCTTGAAGTACAATAAACCTCCAAGGCTGCAAGTTGTAACCGGAGGGCGATCGCACTCCCAACCGCAAAATCTCTGCCAATATTGCTGGGGGAATCGGATCGGGTTTGAAACTGCGCGCGGCCCGTCGGCTTTCGATCGCGGTTTTAACATTAATTGAAGGTTGGATTTCAATTGTCATGGATAATTGGTAATTGGTAATTGGTAATCGGTAATTGGGAATTGGGAATTGGGTATCGGGTACTGGAAGTTGAAAGTTACAAGTTCAGTCCTGGACGAATAACCTAATTATTTAGGGTGCGCCGTGGGCAGCTTACGCCCATTAGGAATTGGGAATTATACCAGTTCCCAAAAGGATGCAACTCTAAAGAATATCCCAACCATTATGCAGTCATTCCCAATTTTTTAATCGAAAATCGAAAATCGAAAATCGAAAATCGAAAATCGTATCACCCCAAGCCCAACTCGCGCTTGAGCAAATTAATGGACTTAGAGCCGATGTAATTTTCGGAGCATATCAGTTGCGGGGGACGAATAATATCTTCTCTAGCCGCATTGATGGCAGCTTTTACTGTAGCAAAACTCGGTTGGTCGCAAAAAATTGTTCTGGCCGATCGCACGATCGAGTTAATCTTGTACTCGTCTGACACCAAGGCCGTCATCACCAGTAAATCCTCTCCCCGGATGCTGTGGATGATGACTTCGGTCGATCGCAGCATTCCCGGACTCAGGCTGACGAGGCCTAAATAGCTGTCTTTAGGCAAACCCCCCACTAACTGGATTTCCTGGCTGTAGTCGTAGATGTCTACGGGAATAACTCGCACCGAACGCGGTGCCGAAATCGATTCTGCTTCTCCGATAAAATATCGACTCGTAATCACGGTTCCCGAAGAGATTTGATCCAAAAAAGTACCTAGCTGTTCCATTGGCACTAACTGTATGGGAATGCGGAGAGCTTGTTCGAGTTCTTTCGCCATCAGCTCGCCCACGCCGATGTCTTCTGTGGGGGCTGTGACGAGCACTCGGGCGCTGCACCTGAGCCGCCAGTCAATTTCGGCCAAAAATAATTCCCTCGCTTGGTTGAGCGTACAGCCCTGTTCCAGCAGTTGATCGATACTTCCTTGTACTATTTTGTTGGCAAGGGGATATTCTTCGAGGATCGGAGATTTGAGTTTGTTGCCTACAACTTCGTTGCCTTGAGCGCGGACGTAAATGCCCGATCCTGCTTGGGCTTCTACGAGTCCGGTATTTTCGAGCTGGCGGTATACTTTGCTGATGGTGTTGCGGTGCAAACCCGTCTGCATGGCTAGCTGTCTGGTGCTGGGCAAGCGGTGTCCGGGCGGAAATTGTCGCGAGGCGATCGCAAACCTGATTTGATTGAATAGTTGGGTGGATGCTGGAATATCACTATCGGTTTGAATATGAAATTGAACCATTATTAAAGGCTCCGACGACTTCAACTTAGTATTTTTATAACGTCGAGTACCGCGCCTAGGATTGCTCGGATATCTCTGTCTATAGCATAATCTTATTTGGTTGATCTGCGGCGGCGGTTTTGCTTGCCTTACGATCGCAGCCACTTTTTCGTTCCCCGTAGGGACACGGCATTGCCGTGTCCCTACAATGGCTGTATCTCGCTTCGATATCTATAGGCGAACACTCCTAAAAAAACGCTTTTTATAAAATCGGGATGCTCCCTATTTACTCTCAAATTTTGAGATCGCTTGCTGTTTTTCTACCCGTCAGCAAATAAGTCCGCATTTCCCCTTTACCTTTAATCTCGATCTCGCCGCGATCTTCAAATTCATATTTATCCTGGAGCAACTCATAAGTATAGTGGCTGACTTGAATGCGACCTGTTATGCCGTGAGATTCCATGCGGCTGGCTGTATTCACGGCATTTCCCCACAAATCGTAAATGAATTTTTTAGTGCCGATTACGCCCGCTACCACCGGGCCGCTATTAATCCCGATGCGGAGGTCAAATTGCGCGTCTAGCTTCACATTTAATTCCTTAATTGCCGCTAGCATATCCAGCCCCATTTCGGCGATCGCTTCTGCGTGGTCTGGGCGTTCAATGGGAATACCGCCTGCTACCATGTAAGCGTCCCCGATCGTCTTGATTTTTTCTAAGCCGTGCTTCTCACTCAGTTGGTCAAAAGCTGAGAAAATTTCATTCAGCAAGTACACTAATTTAGTTGCGGACATGGTGGTAGAAATCTGGGTAAAATTTACCAAGTCAGCAAAAAGAATTGTTGCTTTTTCAAACTTATCTGCAATCAACCCCGGTTGGTACTTCAACCTGTCGGCGATCGGTTCTGGCAAAATATTTAGCAGTAAACTTTCAGTTTTTTTCTGTTCTTTTCTGAGTGCTGATTCCATCCGCTTGCGCTTGGTTATGTCGTGAAAAAACACTGAAATGCCGTCATGAGAAGGAAAAGCCCGGACTTCCACCCACACTTTTAAGGGACGATAATATTGTTCAAAAGCCACTCCAACTTGTTTTGCTACAGCTCCATGATACTCTTCATAAACATCCGAATTCACTAATTCTGGAAACTCTTCCCAAAAATTTTTACCATAAAGTTCTTCCGGCGATTGCTGTAGAAATTGCGCTGCTTTGTAATTGACGTAAGTAAATCGCCACTGGAGGTCGAAAGCAAAAAAAGCATCGCTCATCCCTTCCAAAAAATTGACAATTTGCTCGTCACTTGAACGGAGTTTTGCTTCAACTTGTTTCTGCCGAACCTGTGCGCGCTTTAATTTAGTCAGATTAATTCGCAACTCCATTTGGGTAATAACTTGCCGCCCTAAAGTCCGCAGCGCTTCTAGCTGTTCTGGAGTGAGTTTGCGAGGAACTGTATCTATCGCGCACAAAGTGCCGATCGGGAAACCGTCAGCAGTTACTAGCGGGGTTCCAGCATAAAATCGAATATTGGGATCGGAAGTTACTAGCGGATTGCCGGCAAAGCGATCGTCTTCTAGAGCATTCGGTACAACTAGCAATTCGTTGGGATTTAAAATAGCGTGGGCGCAAAAAGCTAACTCTCTCGGAGTTTCTGGCGCCTCCAGACCGACTTTTGATTTAAACCACTGTCGGTTAGAATCTATTAAGCTGACTAAAGCAATAGGAGTGCCGCAAATATAAGAGGCTAAAGCTGTTAGGTCATCAAAAGCTGCTTCGGCATCTGTATCGAGAATGTGGTAGCGGTAAAGTGCTTCTAGCCTCTCTTCTTCGTTGCTGGGCAAAGGTGCAGCTTGCATCGGCGGTGGCGAGGATACACGTTTCTGAAAAATGCGCGCAAGTCTCTGTGCTGCGAATTTTTGGACTTGCGCGGCAAGTTTTTCAACGAGCATCAAAAGACCTATTTGCCAAGCTTTATTCATCTTTATTTATCTTTTTTCATACCCGATCGAACTGAGGGCGATCGATCTAATTCAATCGATACTTATGCACTTACCGCAACTAACTCCTCAATCTCCAGAGCTTTTGTCGGCAATTTCCCTGTCAATACTTCTCTACCCTCTTCGCTGACAAGTATATCATCTTCTATGCGTATTCCCCGCACATCTGCAAATTTTTCCAACTCCTCCCACTTAACAAAATCTTTATATTTGGCACGATTTTCAGAGTCATTCAAAATTGCCGGAACTTGATAAAATCCCGGTTCGATCGATACCAGCATTCCCGGACGCAAAACTCGATTCAGGCGCAAAAATCCCAACCCAAACCGACTGCTTCTCGTTCTTCCTTCTTCATAGCCAGCCAAATCTCCTAAATCTTCCATATCGTGAACATCTAAACCGATTAAATGTCCGATACCGTGGACAAAAAACAGCGCGTGAGCGTCCATTTCTACCAAATCTTCAACATTCCCCCGCAAAATGCCCAAATCAACCAATCCTTCCGCCATAATTCGAGCAGCTAACAGGTGAATGTCTTGATATTCCATGCCCGGACTAATTTTATCGATACAAGCATCATGCGCTGCCAAAACTACATCATAAATCGCTCTTTGAGTCGGAGAAAACTTGCCAGAAACCGGCCAAGTGCGAGTCACATCAGCCGCCCATCCCGTTGATGTTTCCGCACCGACATCTGCTAACAGCAAATCTCCTGTTTGTAGGGGATTGTGATAATGTTCGCTGTGCAGCACTTCTCCATGCACAGTCACGATACTGGGATACGCATAGGTCATATTTTTGGAGATGATGACACTTTCCATTGCAGCGCGCACCCCTGCTTCAATTTGAGCATTTCCAGTTGCCGCCATTCCCGCTTTGTGAGCTTCTACGGTGACAGCCGCAGCTTGACGCAATTCGGCCAAACTGGCTGCATCGTGGCTCAGGCGCAGAGATACGATCGCCTGAGTTAATTCTAGATCGATTCCGATTGGGGATTTGGGCGGTGCCAGAGGGCGATCGAGAATTTGAGACTGTTGCAACTGAGTCAAAGAATCCTGAACGGCGATAGTTGCTGCATTTGTCGATCGCGCTTTCAATTCGGCCATTGGAAAAGCAGCATCAGCCCCAATTAGTTCGGCAATTTCTGCTCTTTTCGGCATTTCTCCGTGCCAAAGAGTGCTGCTAGCAGGTGCGTCATCTAAGAACAGTTCTAATTTGCCAGATTCTAAGCGAATGGCAGCATTTTCTAAGGGCAAACCAGCAAAATATAGAAAGTGACTGCTGGCGCGAAAGGGATAAGTAAGTGCCGGATAATTGCGAGGAATGCTGCAACCAGACCAGAGAATTGTAGGAAAATCAATTAAACTGGCTAGTTTTTGCCGCCGTTCGTGTAAACTATTTACTAAAAACTTATCACTTTTTGTAATTTTCATGGGTAAAAACCAATTATTTTGAGTTTGGTTTGCAGTAAGCCGGGAGTTTTTTTGTTCTCGACCTTAAAGCACTAAAGTCCTGACTGCCAAGTTTGCCGTCATTTTTGGTAAAAAGTTTCGTCTTTATCTTCTTCCTTGCTATCATCTGTTTGGCGGTCTTTTCGATCGTATTTGTCGCGATCGTATGCATGATTTTGTTCAGTAATAACACTGTCAGACTGCTAGGATAAAAAGGCTGGAAGTGCGACTCCGCCGACAATTAGCATCGTCGGTGGCAATACCCGCAATCAGCAAAATGTGTTGGTTTGGTGTTTGTTGATTTTGTGACATGAGCGATCGCCTCTATTGACTATTTTATATTTTAGACTTTAAAGTATAAGTAAAATGTACAGAAAAAAACATGAAAACTGTTCACAAAGCTCCTCAAACTTCCTTGCAACTACGCGACTGGCCGATCGCACACTTACCGGGATTGAGCAAGGAAAACCAGTCTCAACTGGAAGAGTGCAGCATCACCACAACCGAACAACTAATTCGCATGACGAAAACGCAGGCTGCGAAAGTGTTGCTAGCGCATCAATTACAGATTAACATTCAATATGTTAATAAATGGGTAGCGATGGCAAATTTGGCTCGAATTCCGAGTGTAGGGTGTCAGTATTGCGGGCTGTTACTTCACGCCGGAGTTGCTTCTCCGGCTCAATTGGCTCAAATGCCCGTGGAGAGATTGCACCAACAAATTTTAAGGCTGCACGTAGCGACAATGCAGCGCAATGACTTAACTCCTTCGGTCGATCGCGTGCAAAAATGGGTTCAACAAGCTAGATTAGTCAGCAGTCATTAGTCAGTTGTTAGTTGTCAGTTGTCAATTGTTATTAGCCAACAGCCAACAGTCAACAGTCAACAGTCAACAGTCAACAATCATTATTATGTCAATTCAAGTTTACGGAATCCCGAACTGCGGAACCTGCAAAAAAGCTTTTCAGTGGCTCAAAGATAGCGACATTCATTACGAGTTCATTAACACAAAAGAACAGCAGCCAACTCGCGAAAAAATTAAAAGCTGGGTAGCTGCTTTGGGTTTTAAACCTATGCGAAATACTTCCGGTCAATCTTATCGCGCTTTGGGCGAGGACAAGAATAATTGGACTAGCGAACAGTGGGTAGAGGCTTTTGCTAAGGATGCGATGCTGCTTAAACGTCCTCTTTTCGTTAAAGATGGAACTGCTGTTTTAGTAGGTTTCAAAGAAGACGCCATTCGAGAAAAATTGGGGCTTTCAACAAGCTGAGTTCAGCCTGTTGTTCGCCGCAAAAACTTAAGTTCGCCCACATCATCTGAGAAACCCCAACGCTGGTAAAACGGCATCATATTGGGCAAACAATTAAGATAAAAATGCTCGACAGCTTGCAGTTCAGGATGACTTAAAACAGCATCCATCAACTTCGCGCCCAGTCCCATCTTTCTGTGTGTCGGCTTGATAATGAGATCAAAAATCATAGCTCTGTATACGAAATCGGTAATGACGCGGCTAATGCCAATTAGTCGATCGCTCTCATCGACAAAAGCAATGATAACATCAGTCGCAGCCAGCATTTTCACAACATCCTCCCGCGTCCGCTTGTCGCTCCAAAACTCGTTTTTGTATAAATCCATCAAGTCGGAAACCTGGCTTTCGGTCAAAGTTTCGACAATTCGGTAGTTATCCATTTTATCGGTCATACTCTACTTTACCGTAATCTAGTTTAATTGCGCGATCGGCTAAATCAAAATAGCGGTCATCGTGACTAATCACAAAAACCGTTTTCCCCCGCCGCTTCAACTCCGGTAGCAACTGCTTGTAAAAAATATCCCGGAAAAACGGATCTTGATCCGAAGCCCATTCATCAAACAAATAAATCGGTCTATCTTCCAAATACGCCGTCAGCAAAGCCAGCCGCTTTCGCTGTCCCTGAGACAAAGCCGTAGTTGACAAAACTCCATCTTTCACCTCAACTTTTTTTTCCAAATGAAACTCTCGCAAATATTCAGCAGCCTGCTTGTCCAAATCGTGATTAGTCATCCCCAAAAGCCTTTCAAACAGATAGAAATCCGAATAAATCGCAGAAAAATGCTGCCTGTACCACTCTCGATTTTCCTCAGTAATTGGCTGACCATCTAGGATAATTTTTCCCGATTCAGGAATATACAAACCAGTGATTAACTTAGCTAAAGTAGACTTACCGCTGCCATTCCCGCCAATTATAAACACCAATTGACCGGGATGAAACTTCAAATTAAGCTCGCCCAAACTAAAATTGCTGTCTTCTTTTTCTCCCGGATAGCTGTGAATTACTCGATTTAACTCCAGCGTCTCCCACTGAGCCGTGTCAGGCAGTTTAACCGTTGAAGTTATCTCAGCTTGACTCGCCAAAGCCAATCCCATTCTCTCTATCTTTTCCACAGAAGTATTAGCACGAAAAAGCGCCGGCAACCTTTGCAAAATATTGTTAAACGGAGACATCAAATAGGTACTTGTCAGAATGTAAGCTGACAAAACCGGAGTTGAAACAGGCACAAATTTGGGTAAGACAAATAACAACAAACCCATCAGCATAAAAAACAGCAACTGCCCAACTCCCATCGCAACTGCACCAGTATTCAAAGCAGTCACGTTATAATTGCGGGAAGCATCAGCACTCCCCTGCAATTCTTCCGTAAAAAACTCTTGGCGGCGCAAGGAATGCAGTTTTAGTTCCTTAATTCCATCAGTAATACTGCGAAAATGCTTAAACAATATATCTTGTTCTTCTCTAGCTAAATCGAAGAATTTCCGCATTTTATTGAGCAACAACTGCACCGTGCCAATCGTCAGCACCATAAAACCAAATACCACAACAAAAACTGTACCTGAAATCGTGCTTAAATAAGTTAAGCAGCCGATAACAACGGCGATATCAACACAGAGAAAAGGAATCAAAAATATAGTATTAGAAAGCGTTCCCACATCATCTGTGAGAGTTGCCAGCAAGCGGTTAGCGCCCAACTCTTCCAAATTCCGCAAAGGAGTAGACAAAATGCCACGGCTCAAACTCAGCCGCAGATTGTAAACAGCTTCTTGAGAAAGGTAGATTAACAAAAATTGCGAGATGACTCCGGCGACGAGAGCCAAAACTGCTAATCCGGCAAAATACCAGACTAAATTCTGATTTGAATTGTCGCTAATGGCGCGGTTGATTAGAGCAATTAACATAGCGCTGCAACCGCCGCTGATTAAGCCTGTGAGTATGGCGATGGAAACATTTAACCAAGAAGCTTTTAACAGTAACCAAATTACATTCATAGAAGTTTATTGAGGTTGATTTTTGACGGTAGTCAGAGCTCGATCGCACCCTTACCTATTTTGCCAATTTTTTCCAGATTTAGGGGCAACCACGGGGGGATTGCCCATACAAAAAACTATATATGGACACTCTGCGTCCATGACTGTCTATTTGGCAAATTTTTGGAAAAAATGTCCTCATCTTCTCTACACATAGCGCGACAGATTAGGAACAAAAACTTTAAATCTTAATCCCGGTAGCATAAATAAAATAGCTTTCTGTCACCTTAACTTCGGCTTTAAACCCGATTTTAGTTAATTTTTCTAAAAGCGAATCCGACTGGTAATAAACTTTATAAACTTGAAATTCTCGACCGTCATTTAACTTGCGATTTTGGCAAATACTGGTTTCATCCTTCAGAATATGATTTGTGGCTGAAGAGGTTTCTTCAAATAAAGAGTCAACCATAAATACTTGTCCCCCAAAGCGAACCGATCGGTAAACTTTTTCCAAAAACTCATCCACTAAAGTTGGGGGTACGTGAGAAAGCCAAAAAGCAAAGAAAACTAGATCGTACTCGCGATCGGGTTCCCATGAAAATAAATCAATCTGTCGGTAAGTAACTTGAGAAGCATTTAGCTTTTGGCGGTTAATTTCGATAACTTCTGGCGCGGCATCAAAAGCATCGAGCTCCTCGCCCACCTGCAAAAGTTCAGCAGTCCAAATACCCGTACCGCAAGCCAACTCTAAAACACTTGCAAATTTGCCAAGTTTATGCAAAGCACTTTTAACAACGGCAACCTGATTAAACCAACGCTGGTTCATTTCCGCTCCGCGATCGTAACGACCTATTCTGTAAAACCATTCATCATATTCGCTAGCTCTGGCACGGTAGTAATCAACTTGTTCTTGGAGGTTTTCTGGGATTGTCATGTTCCTTTCCTCATAGCTATATTTTGGTTTGCCAGTCATAAAGTTAAGCTTCGCATCCCCCACTAGGATGAATTTCATTCCTGTACTTCCGTTTCTTGGGTTTCAAATACAACCAGCTCATAAATATCGAGCATGGACATTTGCACTTCCATTGAAGCGAAGGAAACTATTGCTGATTCTCCCTCATATTCCCGAAACAACCATTCATTTGATTCTGTTTTAATATATTGTGCGACTAAAAACTCAGATTGATAGACTAACACATATTCACGGAATTCAGGAATCGATCGATAAAACCGAAACTTATCCTCCCGATCGAAATTTTTGGTAGACTTAGAAAGCACTTCCACGATGAGCATCGGATTGAGGATCTCATCACTGCGTCCCTCGGTAAAAACTGGCTCCCCTTCAATCACCATCAGATCCGGGTAAGTTGCCCGTCGGTACCGAGGAATCCACAACCGCAAACCACTGATAAATACTTTTGCATTCTTCCCCCGCAAAGCAGTATGGAAACCAGCACAGATATTGCCTTTAATCTGGCTGCGATTAATCGTGCTGCCTGCAATTGGTACAATTTCTCCATCGCGGTATTCATTTATAAACTCGGCAGTTTCCTCTAACTTTCGATACTCATCTAGAGTATAAAACTTGTTAGGCTGATTTTTTACTAGCATTTTTGCCTCATGCAGCACCGAAAAATTCACCGAATTAGCAATAAAACAAACATGATGTGCGTTGTCGTGCAAACTGCGGGCTTTTTCCAAATCTTCACCAGCTTCGATTGTTACCAGCGGATGCAAAATTACCTCGGTAAACCGAATCTTTCCATCCTTTTGTGCCATCTTGCCCGTCGCTGCATCCGAGTAAGAGACTACCCGAATCCCAGCACGAGCGCACAAAGCAAGATAGCTCAACATATGACAAGCTGACAGTGCCATCAACAATAAATCTTCGGGATTGTACAGAGAAGCATCGCCCCGAAAAGTTGGGTCTGCCGAACCCACAAATGGCGGCTTACCCTCAATATTTATGGCATACTCACGAGAATAAGCGTCGTAAGATGAAGTAGAACCTTGACTGGCACCAGTCCAAAGAGTGTTGATGCGGTATACGTGCTCTTTAGTCATTCTCAATTCCCCACTTTTATCTGCGTTAATCTGCGCTTAAAAATCATAATTAACAGTATGAGGAGTTACGCAAGTGTCATAATTAGTAAGGTGCGTCAGAGCGTAAACTCTTGATTACCCGTTGATAATAAAAGTCTGACGCACCCTACAAGTCGATAGTCCCCAGTTGGCTTTAGTGCTAAGTATATCACAACAAAAAAGAAACGCCCAACTTCAAAAAGTCAGGCGCTTTCCACTATTTCAAAACCAGGAAAAATTAATCCCGGCGAGACAACAAATTAGATTCAACTTTCGCAGCAGAAATCGGTATAACGTGACTCAATGCTGACTGCAACAGGGGAGTTTTGATAACAGAATCGTTTGCTAAATTAAACAAAGGATTAGACAAAATTCCTGCCAAACTGGTCGCAACTAACGTGAGTACAACGCTGACCTGCAAAGGCCGCATTCCCTGAAGGTTCCAGCGAACTTCGGGATAATTTTTTACCGCGTCTGACATCTCTTGAGGTTCCTTCACTACCATCATCTTAACAACGCGGATGTAGTAGTAAATCGAAACCACGGTGGTAATTAATCCCAGGATAACTAAGCCGTAAAGTCCAGCTTGCCAGCCGGCCCAGAACAGATAGATTTTGCCGAAAAATCCAGCCAGGGGCGGAATTCCGCCGAGAGAAAGCAGGCAAATACTCAACGTTAAAGTTAGCAGCGGGTCTTTTTGATACAAACCCGAGTATTCGCTAATTTGGTCGGTTCCAGTCCGCAGGGAGAACAGAATAATGCAGGCGAAAGCGCCCAAGTTCATGAACACGTAAACCAACAGATAAAATATCATGCTGGAGTAACCGGCTTCTGTGCCTGCAACCAAACCAATCATTACAAAACCGGCTTGGGCGATCGACGAATAAGCCAAAAGCCGCTTCATGCTAGTCTGGGCGAGGGCAACCACATTTCCCAACACCATGCTGAGAATGGCTAAGGCCGTGAATACGAAGTGCCACTGTTCGGTAAGTGCGGGGAAAGCAGTTGTTAACAAGCGGATTGCTAGGGCAAAACCGGCTGCTTTGGAACCGACAGAAAGGAAGGCAACAACGGGTGTAGGAGAACCTTCGTAAACGTCAGGAGTCCATTGGTGGAAGGGAACAGCAGAGATTTTGAAGGCGATTCCGGCGATCGTAAAAACCAAAGCAATCACTAAACCGAGAGATTGACCTTCATTCACAGTAGAAAGGCTAGCCGCGATCGCACTCAGCTTAGTTTCGCCGCCAGACAACCCGTATAGCAACGAAAGCCCGTAGAGAAACACTGCCGAAGAAGACGACCCAATTAACAAATATTTCAAAGCAGCTTCATTGGAACGCGGGTCGCGTTTTGTGTAACCCGTTAGCAAATAAGACGAGATACTCAGAGTTTCCAACGAAATAAAAATCATCACCAATTCATCAGCGCCGCTGAGGAACATTCCCCCCAAAGTAGCGCTGAGCAAAATGCCGATAAATTCCGCTAAAGCAGTACCCGTTTGCAGTACATAGCGGACGGATATCAAAATAGTGACAGCCGTAGTCAAAGCGATAATTCCGCGAAACAGTAAACTCAAGGCATCGCTGTTAAAACCGCCCAGAAACGAGATGGTATCCGTGTTATCCCACTGCAAACATAAAGCAGCGACGGCGGCCAGCAAACCCGCAACGGCAACGTAGGGAGTCCAACCCGAGGAACTGCGGCCTACGATTAAATCGCCGACGAGAACAACCAAGAGGGTGATGATGACAATTCCCTCCGGTAAGATAGTTCCAGCATTTAGCTGGGCGGCAAGAGTAGCAAAATCCATATTTTCACGCAGGTTGGGTAGTACAAGCCGCAAAGGCTGTAATGGGCAGTGAACTCGTAAAAATTCTTTACCAAACACAGATTGTAGCGGATTAGAGCTTCGCAAGCCGAGTTGGGCGGGTGTTTGTTGCGGGGGAGTCGATACTCGGTAGCGGTTTTGCATACATTTGCGGGCATTGTAGAGATTGCCGACCGAAAGCATCCAGGATACAAGCCCCGGATTCATCCGTCCAGAAATAAAAAACCTGTATCCGATAAAGCAGCCCCCGAATTTATCCGTGGGGTCAATCCTTCAATTCTTTAATCTAAAATCTAAAATCTAAAATCGATTGACTGATGTCACCGGCGGCTATCGTCGCGATCGACCATAACTGCCACAATGTAGAAAGTTAAACCAGTAATTCGGCATGACTGACTCGCTAAGTGCCTACAAACAGCAGATTCTCAATGACTTCAACAACCGCCCCGACTACGAGAATGAATTTCACAAACAAGCTGCAACTCGGTTAGTAGAATTGGCAAAAGTGCGATCGAGCCAGCAAGTTCTAGATATCGCCACTGGAACAAGTTTAGCGGCGATTGCGGCTGCGGAGGTTGTTGGTTCTACGGGGCGTGTTTTGGGAACTGACTTTGCTTCCGGAATGTTGCGGCAAGCTCAGCAAAAAATTAGCGATTTAGCATTGACAAATATCGAGTTTGAGGAAGCAGACGCAGATGAGCAACAATTTCAGGAAAGCCAATTTGATGCAATTTTGTGTTCATCTGCGATCGTCTATCTGACAGATATTCCAAAAGCCCTCCGTCAATGGCACAATGCTCTCAAAGCAGGCGGAGTAGTCGCCTTTTCCTGTCTTGCAGAAAGCTCTCCAACTTCGTCTGTATTATTTCGGGAAGTAGTGCAAAGATACGGCATTACCATTCCAAATCCCAACGAGTTACTTGGAACGCATCAGAAGTGTTGCCAAATGCTTCAATCTATTGGCTTTGAGAAAATTAAAATTACGAATGAGCAATTCGGCTTCTACTTGCAAGATCCAGAAGCTACCTGGAATGGCAACGCAAAAAGCGCATTTGGACTTCAGGAAGTGCAATGGTCAGAGCAGCAAGTGGAACAGTGCAAACAGGAGTATTTTGCCGAATTGAATACAGTCTCAAGTGAACAAGGCTTTTGGAACGATGTCACAATGTTTTTTGTAATTGCCTACAAATCTCATACACCAACTTTTTGTGAAATATCAAGCTAAGGCAAGAGGAAAAATTATGCCTGTCAGTAAACCGATCGTAGAGAGTATTTGCGTCGAGGCCTCATGTATTAATAATTCTGGTTATGTTGAATACAGAGGCGTGCATACAGCAACCAGGGAAGTAATTTTTCACAAGCGTCCCATGTCAAATGGCACGAAGGAACTCGCAGAATTTTTAGCAATTGTTCATGCCCTAGCTCATCTCAAAAATCAAGGTAGGAACATACCTATTTATTCCGCTTCGGAAACAGCTATTCTGTGGGTTAGAAGCAAGAATGTGTGGACAGACTGGGAACGAAGTGAAAATAACGAAGAAATATTTAACTTAATTGAAAGGGCATTAACTTGGTTAAAAAATAAAGATTATACCAATGCTGTATTGAAGTGGGATACTTCATCTTGGGGTACAATTTCTGCTAATTTTGATCGGGAACACCCATTAATAAATTCCTGCCAACAGACCGTTCAACAACTAAAAACCCTTGAAAGCAGCGTTAATTTAACAGTGTCGAGAAGCATTGAGCAACGAGTTAACATTCTTATTTATGGAAAAACTTATCCAGTCAAGGAGCAGTTGAATAAAGCCGGACTAAGCTGGAATGGCAAGGCATGGATGGGAGCTTTGCCACTGGATAAGATTGAGAAATTGAAACAGTTATGCCGTCACTATGACCTCCAGTATACGATTAAAGGAGATGGATTCAAAGAGTCCAGACTTGCCAGAGGTGCTCGCCCCCTCCCAAGTTCCAAGATTGCGGCAGTCATGGGAGAAGGAAAGTTTCAATGGGAAATTGAAGAGACTTTCGATATTGAAGGTTTGCGGCATCGGCAACGCAATTCCAAGGATCGAAGTTAGAAAAGGTGAAATCAGTTCAATATTGCCTCGATCGATCACAAAGCGCAATGATGAGCGATGCCGCAGCAAGCGCTGCTGCTACACGAATATGATTCCAGATTGTGCAGTTGGCAAGGTAGCTAGCCCATAGTTTCGCGCCGTCAGTGCTACTAGGCTCGACTTTTGCCAATGCTTCGTTTAGCGGTACATTAAATGCGATCGTCACTCACTGCTAAATACAGGCTCCATCAGACCTCACACCATGATGCTGATGGGATTTTTTTGCACAAATCTCTCAAATATTATTTCCAGCCTCAACTCTTGACTCTTTATGCTCTAAAACAGCCTACCTTGTCTCTTCCCGAATTCCAACGCCTCCAGTCCGGCGGTCTCCGGACAAGCCCGTTAGGAATGAAAATTTAATAACTTCACTATTTACTCAATTGTCGGAACAGCACGGTAATTCCATTTTGGCAAATATT